>NZ_JABWRU010000027.1:0-60226 GCF_014269165.1 Pseudomonas sp. SWRI68
CGCCCCCCCCCCCCCCCCCCCACTCCGTCTGCAGAATCTTTCCACGGTGCCCCCTCGTTGTCGCGTGCATTTCTCGGTATGGTGGTGTCAAAGAAGGATGTTTTACCCGCACAGGAAAGACTTAGATGCCTCAACGCCATGTCATAAATGCATCCGTCAGCCCCAAAGGCAGCCTGGAGACGCTGTCGCAACGTGAAGTGCAGCAACTGAGTGAAGTCGGTACCGGTAGCCTTTACACCCTGTTCCGCCAGTGCGCCCTGGCCATCCTCAATACCGGCGCGCATGTCGACAATGCCAAGACCATCCTCGAGGCCTACAAGGACTTCGAGGTGCGCATCCACCAGCAAGACCGCGGCGTACGCCTGGAGCTGTTGAATGCCCCAGCCGATGCCTTCGTCGATGGCGAGATGATCGCCAGCACCCGCGAAATGCTCTTCAGCGCCTTGCGCGACATCGTCTATACCGAAAGCGAGCTGGCCAGCCAGCGCATCGACCTGGAAAGCTCCCAGGGCATCACCGATTACGTATTCCACCTATTGCGCAACGCCCGCACCCTGCGCCCCGGCGTAGAGCCGAAGATGGTGGTGTGCTGGGGCGGCCACTCGATCAGCACCGAGGAATACCAGTACACCAAGAAGGTCGGCCACGAGCTGGGCCTGCGCAAGCTGGACGTCTGCACCGGCTGCGGCCCTGGGGTGATGAAGGGCCCGATGAAGGGCGCCACCATCGCCCATGCCAAGCAACGCATGCACGGCAGCCGCTACCTGGGCCTGACCGAGCCGGGCATCATCGCTGCCGAGGCGCCGAACCCGATCGTCAACGAACTGGTGATCCTGCCGGACATCGAGAAACGCCTGGAAGCCTTCGTCCGCGTCGGCCACGGCATCATTATCTTCCCCGGCGGCGCCGGTACAGCCGAGGAGTTCCTCTACCTGCTCGGCATTCTCATGCACCCGGACAACCAGGGCCTGCCCTTCCCGGTGGTGCTGACCGGGCCGCGCAGTGCCGAGCCGTTCCTGATGCAGTTGCACGCGTTCGTCGGCGCCACCCTGGGGGACGCCGCCCAGCGCCACTACCAGATCATCATCGATGACCCGGCCGAAGTGGCGCGGCAGATGGTCGAAGGGCTCAAGGAGGTGAAGCAGTTCCGCCGCGAGCGCAACGATGCCTTCCATTTCAACTGGCTGCTGAAGATCGACGAGGGCTTCCAGCACCCGTTCGACCCGACCCATGCCAACATGGCCGAACTGGCCCTGCGCCGCGAGCTGCCGCCGCATGAACTGGCCGCCAACCTGCGCCGGGCGTTTTCCGGGATTGTGGCGGGCAACGTCAAGGACAAGGGCATCCGCCTGATCGAGGAACACGGGCCGTACCAGATCCGTGGTGACAGTGCGGTTTTGGCGCCGCTGGGGCACCTGTTGCAGGCGTTTGTCGACCAGCACCGGATGAAACTGCCGGGTGGCGCGGCGTATGTGCCTTGCTATCAGGTTGTGACCTGAGTGTTTGGGGGCCGCTTTTGCGGCCCCCAGCGTCAAGCGTTGCTAGCTACCCGAGCTGACCAGCGTCCGGTCAACCAGGCGAATGCTGTCGCGCCCACCGCGCTTGGACTGATACAGCGCTACATCTCCCTGCTCGATCAACGCCGCCAGGCTCGCGGGCGGCTGGTCGAACAGGTTGGCACCGATGCTCAAGGTCACGGCCTGCGGCGTGGGCACCGTTTGCAGCGCAAACTGCTGAAACTGTTCACGCAACTGGCTGCCCAGCGCCACCACGCGCTCGCTGGTCGCCGCACTGAGCAGGATGACAAACTCGTCGCCGCCAAGCCGCGCCGCCAGTGACCGCTCCGGCAACACCGCACGCATCATCTCGCTCAAGGCGATCAACAGCCGATCACCGGCAATGTGCCCGTGCAAATCGTTGACCA
Organism: Pseudomonas sp. SWRI68; assembly: GCF_014269165.1. NCBI lineage: Bacteria > Pseudomonadati > Pseudomonadota > Gammaproteobacteria > Pseudomonadales > Pseudomonadaceae > Pseudomonas > Pseudomonas sp. SWRI68. The sequence continues at coordinate 1,925 of NZ_JABWRU010000027.1, forward strand.
GCTTGAAATTGTCGATGTCGATCAGCAGCAAGGCGCCTGGCCGTGCCGGGCTCACCTCTTTGAAAAAGTGCGTCGCCCGCACTTCCAGCGCGCGGCGGTTGTACAACGCCGTCAGCGGGTCCCGTGCCGCCAGCCGGGCGATGCGCTCTTCACGGCGATAACGCACCGTGCCGGTCATCGACAGCGCAATCAGCATGATTGCCATCGCCCCCTCGACCAGGGAAACCTGGATGATCAGCCCGCCAAACGTCGCCAGGTCAATCAGCGTGCCCGGGGCAATCGCAATGATCGCCTTCGCCACATAGAACAGGCCATGAATCAGCAGCACATAACGCAACTGCACCGCGCCCACGCTCAACGACCTGCCGTGGGGCTTCAACAGGAAACTGGCTTTGAGCGTCAGCAACGCCACCAGCAACGAGTTGACCATCAGCATCACCTTCGACCACTCCGGGCCGGCGGGCAACAGCAGCAAGGCGAACCACACCCCCACCATCAGCAGCCAGGCGCGCGACAGGCGGTGCTGGGTGAAGCGCAACACCCCCAGCAGAAAAAACCCGTGCGCCACCACCAGCAAGCCATTGGCGAACCAGATACCGATCAGCAGCAAGCCGATGCCCCGCAACAGGGCCAGGGTGGAGCCGACGGTGATCGTGGCGAAGCCGGCGCTCCAGAACAGCAGCGAAGGCTCGCGAACACTGCGCCACTCGATCGCCAGGTACAAGGCAGCCGCAGCTGCCAGGGCGATGGTGATTGTCAGCATCGTTGGGGGGTCAAGCGCCATGGACGGTTTGGCCTATCTGGTTAACGTGGAAAAGGCCTGATTGTATGCGCTTGCAAGACTTTTTCAGAGCCCCCTCACCAGCGTTACAGCACCCGCTTGATCAACGGTTCCAGGCGGCTGTAGCGCAACCGCCGCAAGAACTTGCGCACTTCCTTGGGGTGCTCGGCCTTGACCCCCAGCTCGGCAGCTGAATCGATCCTGCGCGCATGCTGGCGCAACCCCGCCAACTCGGCTTCGCGCGGCACTAACCACTGTGCCTCGGGGTCATCGATCAGCAGGCCGTTTTCCAGGTCCAGGTTGAACCCTCGGGGGTTCAGGTTGTTGCCGGTCAACAGCGAGTAGCGCTGGTCGACCCACAGCCCCTTGGCATGGAAGGTGTGCCCTGGGTCGTTCCAGATACGCACTTCAAGCTGGCCACTGGCAAGGGCGGCCTGGCGACGGCGGGTGAAGGCGCGCAGGTTGTCCTCGTACAGGTAAGGCAACGCGCCGCTGGCACTGAACGGCTCGCCGGGCGCGATATAGAAGTCATTGGCGGTACGATCGCCGACAATCAGCTCCACCCGCACGCGTCGGTCGAGTGCATGGTCGATCTCGCGCATCAATACCCGTGGCGGGTTGAAGTACGGCGTGCTGATGACGATTTGCGTGCGCGCAGCGCCCAGCAGTGCGCAAAGCACCCGGTTGAGCAGATTGCCGCGCCCGACACCCAGCAGCGGGATCACCCGCAGGCCCTGCCCCGACGCGCTGGCAGGCACGTCATAGGCCATGCGCCGCAGCCGCGCGCGCAAGCGCCGGATGTCGCCGCGCAGGCTGCGGGACGAGGGCGGTGCCGGCAGGTCGAGGCGCGGCGTGGCAGTGTGGTGCAGCAGGCGACGCACCAGATCGACCATGGCATCGGCCAGGGCCGGTGAGTGGAACAGGTGGTAGCGATCCAGGCGGTAGCGGTCGAAACGGTGCAGGTAGACGTTGTTGAGACTGGCGCCGGTGTAGATCACGCAATCGTCGATGATGCTGCCTTTAAGGTGCAGTACACCAAACAGCTCGCGGGTTTGCACGGGCACGCCATGGATGACGATGTCCAGGCCATGGTGCTGGCGCTGGGCCTGATACCAGGCAGCGTTGCCCGGCTGCCGCCCTCCCCCCAGCAGGCCACGCCGGGCACGGAACCAGTCGACCACGATGGTGATCTCCAGGCCTGGCCGCGCGGCTTTGGCCTGGTACAAGACATCCAGCACTTCCTGGCCGGCTTCGTCTTCCTGCAGGTACAACGCGACGATAACGATACGCCGGGTCGCCGCCCTGATGCGCTCGAGCAGGCAGGCGCGGTAGGCCCTGGCATCGGGCAGCACCTCGATCGACGCGGGTGTCATGGCGAAACCTGGCAATGCCGCCAGCATGGATTCGGGGTTCACTGAACGTTCACCTTCTATAGGCAATCACTGTTGGCAGCCGCCAGCCGGCGGAGCCATTCCTGGCCGCTGCGCCGGGGGTGTAAGATCGACCCGGCAACGACCCATAACAACAAGAAACACGCGAGGCTTGGATTTTTCACTGCCCCTGACCAACTATGCCTCAGCTTGCACAGGAAGATCGCAATGGTCCACCCCGCTACAGCACCCGTATCACCCTGCACCGTCAAGACCTTCGGCTTTCTGATCCTGCCCAACTTCACCACCATCGGCCTGGCGTCGGCGGTGGAGACCCTGCGCATGGCCAACCTGGCCGCCCGCCGCCCGATGTTTCGCACTGTGCTGATCGCCGCCAGCCACGAGCCGGTAATGGCCAGCAACGGCATGCGCGTGCTGCCTGACCACAGTATCGACAACGCCCCTGCGCTGGACGCCCTGCTGGTGGTCGGTGCCAACCCGATCGACCGCAGCCGTGGCACCCGGCCACTGATCGACTGGCTACGCCAACTGGCCCGTCAACGCCTGCCGCTGGGCGGCATCTGCACCGGCAGCTATTTGCTGGCCAAGGCCGAGCTGCTCAAAGGCTACCGCTGTACCATCCACTGGGAAGACATGCAGACCTTGCAGGAGCAGTTCCCCGGTATCGTCATTTCCGGCCAGCTGTTCGAACTGGACCGCGACCGCTATACCTGCTCGGGCGGTGTGGCGGCCATGGACATGATGCTGCAACTGGTGGCCCGTGAGGAAGGTGGCCAGGGCATCGCCGCCAAGGCGGCCGAGCTGCTGCTGTGCGACCGGGTGCGTGGCGAGCGCGAACGCCAGCGGGTGCCGCTGCGCACGTTGCTCGGCAGCGCCCAGCCCAAGCTGAGCCAGGTGGTGGCGATCATGGAGGCCAACCTGGAAGAGCCACTGGGGCTGGAGGAGCTGGCCAGCCTCAACGAGGTGACCGTGCGCCAGTTGGAGCGGTTGTTCCATAAATACCTGCAGCGGACACCCAGCCAGTACTACCTGGAGTTGCGGCTGTCGCGCGCGCGGGAGCTGCTGCTGCGCAGCGATGTGCAGGTACGTGAGGTGGCGCTGGCGTGCGGCTTCAGCTCGCCGGCGCATTTCTCCAAGAGCTACAGCCGCTTCTTTGGGCTGTCGCCGTTGGGGGAGCGGCGCCAGGCTTCGTTGCACTGAGTGAGGTGATGCCGCTTCGCGGGTAACCCCGCGAAGCGGCCGGCAAAGCCCGCTAGTCTTTCAAGGCCGCATGCGCCGTCTCCCGGCACATCAACATCGCCACCAGCGCCACCAGTGCCGCCGCCAGCAGGTACCCGGCCGGCGCCAGCTTGCTGCCGGTCACTTGTATCAACCAGGTGGCAATGAACGGCGCCGTCCCGCCAAACAAGGCATTGGCCACATTGAAGCTCAGGGCAAAGCCGCTGAAGCGTACCCGGGTCGGGAAGATCTCCGCCAACAGGCACGGCAAGGTACCGTCGTTCATCGCCAGCATCGCGCCGAAGAGGATCTGGATGGCCAGGATCACCAGCAGTGGCTGCCCATCTAGCAGGGTGAACAGCGGCACGGTAAGCCCCAGAAACAACAGCGAGGCGATCACCAGCATGGTCTTGCGGCCGAAATGGTCAGACAGCCGCCCCATCAGGAAGATCAGGCCGATGTAGGTGGCCAGCGAGACGGTCGAGGCGATGAAGGCATCCCGCTCGCCCATGCCCAGCTCGGTGGACAGGTACGTGGGCATGTAGCTGAGCAGCAGGTAGAACGCGACCGCGTTGAGGCAGGTGACGCCGATACCGATGGCCAGGCTGCGGCGGTGCGCGGTCAGCAGCTCACGGATCGGCGCCGGGGCCATGCAGGCCTTGTTCTCCAGGCGCTGCTCCATCTCCAGAAACTTGGGGGTGTCCTGCAGGCTCATGCGGATATATCGGCCTACCAGGCCGAAGGGTGCCGCGAGCAGAAACGGCAGCCGCCAGCCCCAGCTGTGCAGGTCTTCGCTGCTAAGCACCTCATGCAGCACCGCCACGAACGCCGCGCCGAACAACAACCCCGCCGCCGTACTGGCCGGTACGATGCTGGTATACAGCCCGCGCCGGCCCTGTGGAGCGTACTCAGCCAGAAACGCCGACGCCCCCGCGTACTCGCCCGAAGCAGAAAAGCCCTGTACCAGGCGGATCAACAACAACAGACACGGCGCCCACACGCCGATTTGCGCGTAGCCGGGCAGCAGCCCGATGCAGAAGGTCGAAATCGACATGATAAGGATCGACAACGACAGCGCGTTGCGCCGCCCGTGGCGGTCGCCGAAATGGCCCCAGACCACACCGCCCAAGGGGCGAACGAGAAACGACAGGGCAAACACCGCGAAGGTTGCCAGCAAACCGCTGGTCTTGTCGGTTTGCGGGAAAAACGTAGCTGCAATGATGGTTGCAAGGTAGCCGTAGGCGGCGTAATCGAACCATTCGACGAAGTTGCCCATGAAACTGGCGCGCGCGGCCTTGCGCAAGGCCTGGCGTTCGGCGCTAGGCGCGGAGCCGTCGAGAGTGGAAGCGTTCAGGGTGGTGCTGGACATGACGGGTACCCTCTGATTCTTCTAATTGGAGGCAGGGTCTAATGGTCATTCAGTAATTATTGTGGTGTGCGTGCCGGCCTCTTTGCGGGGCAACCCCCCGCCCAAGAAGGCCGGCACCGGGCGTTATTTGCGAATGATGTTGTGCTCCGGGCCATACGGGAAGCGCGTGATGTTCTCGGCACCGTTGTCGTTGACGATCAGGATGTCATGCTCGCGGTAGCCGCCAGCACCCGGCCGACCCTCGGGCAGCATGATCATCGGCTCGATCGACACCACCATGCCGGGCTCCAGCACGGTGTCGATGTCTTCGCGCAGTTCGAGCCCCGCCTCGCGGCCGTAGTAGTGGCTGAGGGTGCCGAACGAATGGCCATAGCCGAACGTGCGGTACTGCAGCAGGTCGTGACGCAGGAAGATCTCGTTCAGTTCACGGGCAATGTCGCTGCAGCGCATGCCCGGGCGCACCAGTTTCAGCCCTGCTTCGTGCACCTCGACGTTGGCCTGCCACAGGCGCAGGTGATCATCCGGGCAATGGTCAAGGAACAGGGTGCGTTCAAGCGCCGTGTAATAGCCGGCGATCATCGGGAAGCAGTTGAGGCTGAGGATCTCGCCCTTGCCGACCTTGCGGCTGGTAACCGGGTTGTGCGCGCCATCGGTGTTGAGCCCGGACTGGAACCAGGTCCAGGTGTCCATCAGTTCGCCGTCGGGGAAGCGTTTGGCAATTTCACGCACCATGGCCTGGGTAGCATGCAAGGCCACTTCGTACTCTGGCACATGCTCACGCAGGGCCTCGACCACCGCAGCGCCGCCGATATCGGCCACCTGGGCACCGTGGCGGATCAACGCCTGCTCTTCGGCGGACTTGATCATGCGCATGCGCATGCACGGGGCGCCGATGTCCAGCAACTCGGCCTTGGGGTAGCAGGCGGCGAGCTTGCCATGGTTCTGCAGGTTGAGGTGGTCGTACTCCACGCCGATGCGCGAGGCCAGCGGCAGCGCCTGCTGGATGGCGACGAAGTAGTTGTCGCGTTGCCAGTCGGTGTAGACGATGTTGTCGGTGCCGACCGTGCGCCGCCAAGGTTGGCCGCCATCGATATTGGCGCTGATCGAGACGACCTTGTCCTGGGTCACGACCAGCGCGTACGGGCGGCCAAACGAGCAATAGAGGAAGTCGCTGTAGTAATTGACGTTGTGGTACGAGGTGAAGATCGCCGCCTCGATGTCCTGCTCGGCCATGTAGGCCCGCAGACGGGCGTGGCGGGCTGCGTATTCCTGTGCGGAGAAAGTCGCTTTGACCTTTTCGCCGTTACGGATCTTCAGGGTCTTTGGCATTTGCATGGTCGGGTTCCTTGTCGTTGTGAGCACGCTGTTCAGGCCGGCCGCCTGAGAAGCATTGCAACAGAACGAACAAGGACGCTTTTGTATCTATCCGACCTGGAATTGGCGGGATGGCCAGGGCTGCTTTGCCGGCCATTTGCGACAAAAGGCCGCCCCCACACCCTGTGGAAGCGGCCTTGCGCCGCGAATGGGGCGCACAGCGCCCCCACGTACTGATGGCGTTACTTCAGATCAAAGCGATCAAGCTCCATCACTTTTACCCAGGCAGCAACGAAGTCCTTGATGAACTTGGCCTGGCCATCGCTGCTGCCATATACCTCGCTCAGCGCGCGCAACTGGGCATGCGAGCCGAACACCAGGTCGACGCGGCTGCCAGTCCATTTCACCTGCCCGGTCTTGCGGTCCCGGCCTTCGAAGGCTTCGTTGTCGGCCGAGGTCGGCTTCCACTCCACGCCCATGTCCAGCAGGTTGCGGAAGAAGTCGTTGCTCAGGGTACCGGGCCGGTCGGTGAACACGCCGTCCTTGCTGCCACCCTGGTTGGCGCCCAGTACGCGCAGGCCACCGATCAGCGCGGTCAGCTCGGGGGCGGTGAGGGTCAGCAGTTGCGCCTTGTCCAGCAACAGCTTCTCGGCCTTGACGCTGTAACGGTCCTTGGTGAAATTGCGGAAGCCATCCGCCAGCGGCTCCAGCACCGCGAACGACTCGACGTCGGTCTGTTCCTGGGTCGCGTCGACGCGACCGGGGCGGAACCGCACGCTGCCCGTGTAACCGGCATCCTTGGCGGCCTTTTCCACCGCTGCAGTACCGGCCAGCACGATCAGGTCGGCCAGGGAGACCTGCTTGCCGCCGTTGTTGAACTCGCCCTGAATTTTCTCCAGCGCCGCCAGTACCTTGTCCACGCCCTGGTTGGCAGCCCAGCCTTTCTGCGGCGCCAGGCGCAAGCGCCCGCCATTGGCGCCACCGCGCTTGTCCGACCCGCGGAAGGTGGAAGCCGACGCCCAGGCGGTCGACACCAGTTCACCCACGCTCAAGCCCGAGGCCAGCACCTTGGCCTTGAGGGCAGCGATGTCCTGCTCATTCAGCGACGAGGGCTCGGCTTTGGGCAACGGGTCTTGCCACAGCAGTACCTCGTTGGGCATTTCCGGCCCGAGGTAACGCGCAAGCGGGCCCATGTCGCGGTGGATCAGCTTGTACCAGGCGCGGGCGAAGGCGTCTGCCAACTGCTCGGGGTTGTCCTTGAAGCGCCGGGCGATCGGCTCGTAGATCGGGTCGAAACGCAGCGCCAGGTCGGAGGTGAGCATCGAAGGTGCGTGTTTCTTGCCCGGGTCATGAGCATCCGGGACGGTGCCGGCGCCCTTGCCTTCCTTCGGCCGCCACTGGTGCGCGCCGGCCGGGCTCTTGGTCAGTTCCCAGTCGAAGTTGAACAGGTTGTTGAGGTACTCGTTGCTCCAGCGCGTCGGCGTCGAGGTCCAAGTCACTTCGAGGCCGCTGGTGATGGTATCGGGGCCTTTGCCGGTGCCGAAGGTGTTGGCCCAGCCCAGGCCCTGCAGCTCAAGCCCGGCGGCCTCGGGTTCGGCGCCGACATTGTCGGCGGGGCCGGCGCCGTGGGTCTTGCCGAACGCATGGCCACCGGCGATCAGGGCCACGGTCTCTTCGTCGTTCATGGCCATGCGGCCGAACGTTTCGCGGATATCCTTGCCCGAGGCGACCGGGTCGGGGTTGCCTTCCGGGCCTTCCGGGTTGACGTAGATCAGGCCCATCTGCACGGCGGCCAGCGGGTTTTCCAGGTTGCGCTCGGCCTGCAGGTCGCGGCTTTGCTCTTCGCCATGCTTGGCAGGCTCGGCCACCAGGTCACCCTGGCCGGGCGCCTGGGCCTTGAGCTGTTCCTTGCCGTAGCGGGTGTCGCCGCCCAGCCAGACCTTTTCCGAGCCCCAGTACACGTCTTCGTCCGGTTCCCACACATCGGCGCGCCCGCCCGAGAAACCAAAGGTCTTGAAGCCCATGGACTCCAGCGCGACGTTGCCGGTGAGCACGATCAGGTCGGCCCAGGAAATCTTGTTGCCGTACTTCTGCTTGATCGGCCATAGCAGGCGCCGGGCCTTGTCCAGGCTGACGTTGTCCGGCCAGCTATTGAGCGGCGCGAAGCGCTGCTGACCAGAGCCTGCGCCACCCCGGCCATCACCAATACGGTAGGTACCGGCGCTGTGCCAGGCCATGCGGATAAACAGCGGGCCATAGTGGCCGAAGTCGGCGGGCCACCAGTCCTGCGAGTCGGTCATCAGGGCCGTCAAGTCTTGCTTGAGGGCCTGGAAGTCGAGGCTCTTGAAGGCTTTGGCGTAGTCGAAGTCCGGGTCCATCGGGTCGGACTTGGACGAATGTTGGTGGAGGATTCTCAGGTTGAGCTGGTCAGGCCACCAGTCACGGTTGGTGGTGCCGCCACCTGCGGTTTGATGGAACGGGCATTTCGATTCGTTCGACATCTGTGGGTACCTTTGGGTCGGTTATCCAGATTTCCGGTCTATGCCAGGTGTTCTATCAGCCGAGCACTGGGGCTCGTGCCTACCCCTCATCAGGTCGGGTCGGTCTTTTGCCGACACGGGGCTTGCAACGCTGTCACGCCATGGCGGCAGGGTCTTGAATACAGGTGCTCAGACGCCGCCCACATGCGCAATTCGCAGGGCCAGAGGAAAGACTAGTCGAGCTTGGGCAGACTTCTAATAGAGCCAGTATTCCGGCGTAATAGGCTGGCTCTGTCAGCGCCGATCCGGCCCGCCATAAGGCCGGCACATCCATACAAGGCACAACGGCCGGCGCCGTGCTTCAATGCACCGCGAACCTTCCAGCCAACGTGAGCCAAGCCCCATGAACCGCAACGACCTGCGCCGCGTCGACATGAACCTGCTGGTGCTGTTCGAAGCCCTGATGATCGAACGCAACCTGACCCGCGTCGGTGAAAAGCTGTTCATCACCCAGCCCACCGTCAGCGCCGCCCTCGCCCGCCTGCGCGAGCTGTTCGACGACCCACTGCTGATCCGCAATGGCCGGGCCATGGAGCCCACGCCGCGGGCGATGCAGATTTTCACCGAGCTGGGGCCGGCCATGGATGTGATCTCCTCGGCCATCAGCCGAGCGCGGGCATTCGACCCGGCCAACAGCTGCAATGTATTCCGCCTCGGGCTGTCGGACGATGCCGAGTTCGGCCTGTTCCCCGCCCTGCTCCAGGCCCTGCGCGAAGAGGCGCCGGAGATCAGCGTGGTGGTGCGGCGGGCCAATTTCCTGTTGATGCCGGGGCTGCTGGCCAGCGGCGAGATTTCGGTTGGGGTGAGCTATACCACCGACCTGCCCGCCACCGCCAAGCGCCGCAAGTTGCGCGACATTGGCGTACGGGTGCTGCGCGCCGACGATCGCCCGGGGCCACTGACCCTGGACGAGTACTGCGCCCGGCCGCATGTGATGGTGTCGTTCTCTGGCGACATGAGCGGCAATATCGACCTCGACCTGGCGCGCATCGGCCGTTGCCGCAAGGTGGTGCTGGCCGTGCCGCAGTTCGGCAGCCTGCGTGCGCTGCTGCGCAACACCGAGCTGATCGCCACGGTACCGGACTACGCCGCCTGCGCCCTGGCCGATGACGGCAGCCTGCGCGCCGACCCGGCCCCCTTCGAGATCACCGAAGCGGAGCTGTCCATGGTCTGGAGTGGCGCCCAGGACAACGACCCGGCCGAACGCTGGCTGCGCGAGCGTATCCTGCAGTTCATGGCGTTGCCGTGAACACGGGCAATTTCACTTGCGCCGCTGCATCCAGGCGGCGCCCAGGCCACTGAGGCAGATGATCGAGATGCCCACCAGGCTCAGGCTGTCCGGCACCTGGCTGTAGAACAACATACCGAGCAGCCCGGCAAACACGATCTGGCAGTAACTGAACGGCGCCAGCAGCGCGGGGGCGGCATGGCGAAACGCCTGGGTCAGCAGCAGGTGGGCGGTCATGCCGAACCCGCCGAGCGCCAGCATCAACAGCGCGTGGTCCCAACGCGGTACCTCCCAGAAGAACGGCACCAGCGCACTCATCGCCAGGGTGTTGCACAGCCCTGCATAGAAGTTGCTGGTGGTAGGGCTGTCGTGAGCGGCCAGAATCCGCGTCAGCAACTGATAGAAGCAAAAGCCCAGCGCCGAGCCGAAGGGGTACAGGATTGCCGGTGTGAACATTGAGCCGCCGGGGTGCACCACCACCAGCACGCCGATAAAGCCCATCACCACCGCCACCCACTGCCCCACCGTCACCCGCTCCTTGAGCAGCGGGGCCGACAAGGCCGTGACCAGCACCGGCGCCAGGAAGTTGACCGCAGTGGCTTCGGCCAGCGGCAGATACTGCAGGCCGGTAGTGAACAACAGGCTGGTGCTCAACAGGCTCAGGGCACGCAGGGTCTGCAACAGCGGGCGGCGGGTGCGCAGCACATTGAGGCCCGACTTGGGCAGGAAGATCCCGGCCATCAGCAAGGTGTGCACCAGATAGCGCGCCCATACCACCATGATGATCGGGTACAGGCCACCGAGGAATTTGGACAGGGCATCGTGACTGGCAAACAGGAACGTCGCCACCACCACCAGGGCGATGCCACGCAGCGGTTGGTTGACTCCGGACAGCGGTGTGCTGGAACTCATGGCGTTCTCGACGGCGGCGCGGCTGAATGCAGCGCCCAGGGAAAGCCGCACAGGGCTGGCCTGGCGGATGTAACAGCTGGAATTCTAGAAGAGATGCACGAGCATAAGGAAGTTCAATTGCCGCCTGTCCAGGCCAAAAGCAATTTCCGTTCGCTGATCGACCACTTTCCGCCTGCCGCGCATGGTTCGCACCGGGCTGATCGAAGACCATCCGTTACGGACTCTGTAACCACTACAAGGAATCGTCATGCGAAGGCTCACCACTCACGACGGCCTGGACCTGCCCTGCATCGGCCTGGGTACCTGGCCGATGACCGGCACCGAGTGCACCCACGCCGTGCGCCAGGCCCTGGAACTGGGTTACCGACACATCGACACCGCCACTGCCTACGACAATGAATCCGCCGTGGGCCAAGCCCTGCGCGACAGCGACGTGCCACGCGAGCAGATCCACCTGACCACCAAGGTGTGGTGGGATCGCCTTGAACCCAAAGCCATGCGTCAGTCACTGGAAGACAGCCTGCGCGCCCTGGGCACCGATCAGGTAGACCTGTTTCATATCCACTGGCCCGGCAAGGACTGGGACCTGGCCCGCAGCATCGAGACCCTGGTAGCGCTGCGTGACGAGGGCAAGGCGCGCAGCATCGGCGTGGCCAATTTCCCCCTCGGCCTGCTGCGCCAGGTGATCGAGACGCTGGGCGCGCCGTTGTCGGCTATCCAGGTGGAGTACCACGTGCTGCTCGACCAGCAACCGCTGCTCGACTATGCCCGCAGCCATGACCTGCTGCTTACCGCCTATACCCCGCTGGCCCGTGGCCAGGCGGCGCAGCAGCCGGTGATCCAGTCGATTGCCCGCAAGCACGGCGTACTGCCAAGCCAGGTGGCGCTGCAGTGGCTGCTCGACCAGGACGGCGTCGCGGTGATCCCCAAGGCCAGCAGCCGCGAAAACCAACTGGCGAACCTGGCGGCGCTGGAGGTACGGCTGGATGATGAAGACCGGGCGTTGATCGCAGGCTTGCCGAAGGATCAGCGCGTGGTAAGCCCCGATTTTGCACCCGACTGGAACAGCTAAGGCCAACGCCCAGCCTATACGGTTGGGCGCACTTTACTGCACCATCTGCGCCTGCAAGAACCCAAGCAAAGCCTGCGCCGCCGGCGACAGGCTGCGGCCTTTGCGAGTCAGCATGCCAATCTGCCGCTCTACCTTCGGCGCCGCCAGGGGCAGGAATGCGAGCTTGTCGTTTTCCTGCGGGAACGCCAGGTACGGCAGGGTACTGATACCCACGCCCTCCTCCAGCATCGCAATCAGCGAAATCATGTTCGAGACAAACAGCCGGCTGTGGGCGAGCAAGCGCTCGGCATCCGTACCTTCGAGCAACCGCGAGGTGCCGTTGCGGATCATCGCCAGCCCCTGCAACTGTGACCAGTGCAGCGTCGCACCGGCCAGCACCAAGGGGTGGTCGGCCCGGCACACCACCCCGACCTGATCGTGGATGATCGGCGCAAAGGCGATCTGCTCATCGCTCAGCCACAGGCTGCTGATACCAAAATCCACCTGCCCGTGTGCCAGCAGATGCTGAACGCTTTCAGCGGTGCCGTCCTGGATGCTGACCTGTACGTTCGGGTGCTCGGCCACAAAGCGCGCCAAAGGCCCCGGCAGCAGGCGGCTGGCCACCGATGGCACGGTGGCGATACTGACCTGGCCGATCTCGTGCCGGGCCAGCAAGGTGGCCTCCCGAGCGATGCGGTCGTGGTGCTCCAGCAGGCCACGAAACAGGGGCAGGCAATGCTCGCCGAACGGCGTCAATTCGACCCGACCACCGCCCTTCTCCACCAACGCCTGGTCAAGCTTTTGCTCCAGCTCACGCACCGCCAGTGAGATCGCCGGCTGGGTGCGGCAGGCCTGGCGTGCGGCGGCGTGGAAGCTCTTGAGTTCAGCGACCAGCACAAAGTAGCGCAGCTGGGTGATTTTCAGCTCGGGCAACATGGTTAGCTTTCCTTATCGAAGAATTTTTTTTATTAATTTTTATTTGGGCCATATTGCTCGCAAGATGAACGCCAGGCAAACAGAGGCTTTCATCCATGTCACACAACACCTACAAAAACTTCATCGATGGCCAGTGGTGCGAAGGCCAGGCCACCCTTGCCAACCACAACCCCTCGGACATCAGCGACCTGATCGGTGACTACCATCAAGCCAGCACCGAGCAGACCCTGCAGGCCATTCAGGCGGCCCGAGCCGCACAACCACAGTGGGCGGCCATTGGCCTGGAGGCGCGCCAGCAAGCGCTGATGGCGATTGGCGATGAGTTGATCGCCCGCAAGCAGGAGCTGGGTGAACTGCTCTCACGTGAAGAAGGCAAGCCACTGGCCGAGGGCATCGGCGAGGTCAACCGCAGTGGTCAGTTCTTCCATTACTACGCCGCCGAGGTATTACGCCAGATGGGCGAAACCGCAGCGTCGGTGCGCGCGGGCGTAGACATCGAAGTGCACCGTGAACCGGTGGGCGTGGTCGGTATCATCACCCCCTGGAACTTCCCGATGGCCACTGCCGCCTGGAAGATCGCCCCGGCCCTGGCCTTCGGCAATGCCGTGGTGTTCAAACCCGCCAACCTGGTGCCGGCCAGCGCCTGGGCACTGACCGAAATCATCAGCCGCCAGCAGTTGCCGGCCGGCACCTTCAACCTGGTCATGGGCAGCGGCGCCAGTGTCGGCGAAACCCTCGTGCAATCCGCTGACATCGACGCGCTGACCTTCACCGGCTCACTGCAGACAGGCCGACGGGTCGCCGTGGCCACCGCAGGTAACTTGGTGCGCTGCCAGCTGGAGATGGGCAGCAAGAATGCCCTGGTGGTGATGGATGACGCCGACCTTGAACTGGCTGTGGACTGCGCCCTCAACGGTGCCTTCTTCGGCACTGGCCAGAAGTGCACAGCCTCTTCACGGTTGATCGTCTGCGACGCTATCCACGACCGCTTCGTCGAAGCCCTGCGCTTGCGCATGCGCCAGCTCAAGGTTGGCCATGCCCTGCACGCCGGCTCGCAGATCGGCCCGGTGGCCGAAGCACGACAGCTGGAGCAAAACCTGGAGTACCTGCGCCTGGGCCAAGCCGAAGGCGCGACCCTTATAGAAGGCGGCGAACGCCTGCACCTGGAAACTGACGGCTACTACATGCGCCCTGCGCTGTTCATCGACAGCCGCAACGACATGCGCATCAACCGTGAAGAAGTATTCGGCCCGATCGCCTGCGTGATCCGCGTCAGCGGCTTTGAAGAGGCCGTGGCGACCCTGAACGACACCGAGTACGGCCTCACCGCCGGCATCATCACCCAATCGCTGCGCCATGCCAGCGCGTTCAAGCGCCGCGCCCAGACCGGCTGCGTCATGGTCAACCTGCCGACCGCCGGCACCGACTACCACGTGCCGTTCGGCGGCCGCAAAGCCTCAAGCTTCGGCCCGCGCGAACAAGGCCAGTACGCCCGCGACTTCTACACCGTGGTCAAGACCACCTACCTGCGGCCCTGAAGGAGTACGGACCATGCACGACATCCTGATGATCGACGGCCTGCAATACTCCAACTGGAGCCCGGAAATATTCCAGCAGATGCAGGCCGGTGGCCTGAGCGCCGTTCACGCCACCATTGCCTACCACGAAAACGCCCGTGAAACCCTGTCACGGCTGGGCGAGTGGAACCGCCGTTTCGAGACCTGGCCCGAGCTGATCCGCCCGGTGCGCTCGGCAGGCGATATCCGCCTGGCCCAGCAGGAAGGCCGGGTGGGCATCTTCTTCGGCTTCCAGAACTGCTCGCCGATCGAAGACGACATTGCGTTGGTAGAGGTATTCCGGCAGCTCGGCGTGTTCGTCATGCAGCTCACTTACAACAACCAAAGCCTGTTGGCCAGTGGTTGCTACGAGCACGAGGACAATGGCATCAGCCGCTTCGGCCGCCAGGTAATCGCCGAGATGAACCGGGTCGGCATGCTGATCGACATGTCGCACAGTGCCGAACGCAGCACCCTGCAGGCCATCGAGCTGTCCAGCCGACCGGTGATCATCTCCCACGCCAACCCGTCGAGCTTCCATGCGGCCAAGCGCAACAAGTCTGACGCCGTGCTGCGTGGTATCGCCGAATCCGGCGGCCTGCTGGGCTTCAGCACCTACCCGTTCCACCTCAAGGGTGCTTCTGACTGCAGCCTGGAAAGCTTCTGCGACATGGTCGCGCGCACCGCCGACCTGATGGGTGTGGACCATATCGGCATCGGCACCGACCTGTGCCAGGCACAACCACTGGCGGTGCTGGAGTGGATGCGCAACGGCCGTTGGAGCAAGGACAAGGACTACGGCGAGGGGTCCAAGGACAACGCCAACTGGCCGGCGCCCCTGCAGTGGTTCCGTGACAGCCGCGACTTCCCCAACATCGCCCGGGGCCTGCGTGCCAGGGGCTTTGCCGAAGACGAGGTAGGCAAGATCATGGGGCTGAACTGGTTGCGCCTGCTGGAGACCGCCACCCCGGCGCCAGCTTGAGCCCTACGCACGGACAGCATCAACAATAACAACAATCGCAGGTTCCGGAGGCATCATGAAAAACCCCACCACCCTGCCGGCCGAAGGCCAGGCCATGCGCCTGCCACTGGCACGGGACATCGACTGGCCGCTGTTCCTGATCAGCGGCGGCTTTCTTGGCGCATTCCTGATTGCGGCGCTGGTCGACATCGATGCGGTGTCGGCGTTGGTCAACACGCTGTTCGCCTGGTCGACCAAGTTCTTCGGCCTGTACTGGCAGGTGCTGATGCTGGCGACCTTCGCGGTCAGCCTTGGCATTGGTTTCTCCCGCTGCGGGCGGGTGCGCCTGGGCGGTGTGGCTCAGCGCCCGGACATCAGCACCTTCAACTGGATTGCGGTGATCATGTGTGCGCTGCTGGCAGGTGGCGGTGCCTTCTGGGCCGCCGCCGAACCGCTGATGCACTTCGCCAGCCCGCCGCCCTTGTTCGCCGGCGTACAACCGCACAGCGCAGCCGCAGCAACCGCAGCACTGGCGCAGTCCTTCGTGCACTGGGGCTTCCTGGCCTGGGCCGTGCTCGGCAGCCTGTTGGCGATCGTGCTGATGCACCTGCACTACGACAAGGGCCTGCCACTGGCGCCACGTACCCTGCTCTACCCCCTGTTCGGCGAGCGTGCATTGAAAGGCCCGATCGGTACCCTGGCCGACGCCACCTCGATCATTGCCGTGGTCGCCGGCACCATTGGCCCGATCGGCTTCCTCGGGCTGCAGATCAGCAGCGCCCTGCACGCCGTATGGGGTGTGCCCAACGGCATTCTCACCCAGTCACTGACCATCGTCCTGGTCACACTGATGTACACCGTATCGTGCCTGGTGGGGCTCAAGGGCATTCGTTTCGTCAGCGAGATCAATGTCTGGCTGATGATCGGCCTGGCGCTGTTCATGGTGGTGTTCGGGCCGACCCTGTTCATCCTCGGCGGCTTCCCGGCAGCGTTCGCCCTGCACGTGGAGAACTTCATCCCCATGACCCTGTTTCGCGCCGACCCGAAATGGCTGGACTGGTGGACGGTGTTCTACTGGGGCTGGTTCATCGGCTATGCACCGATGGTCGCGCTGTACGTCGCCCGAATCTCGCGCGGGCGCACCATCCGCGAGATCATCATGACGCTGTCGATCATCGCCCCGCTGGTGACCATGTTCTGGTTCACCGTGGTGGGTGGCACCGGCATCGGCCTGGAACTGCAGACACCGGGCATCGTTACTGCCCATGGCACCCAACCGGAAGACTTGCTGCTGGGGGTGACGCAGAACTTGCCGCTGGGCGGCCTGATCAGTGCGCTGTTTCTGTTCCTGAGCTTCATCTCGGTGGCTACCAACGGTGATGCCATGGCCTTCACCGTGGCCCTGGCGATGTCCAGCAACGATAAACCGAAGAAGTGGCTGTGCGGCTTCTGGGCCATCGGCATGGGCCTGGCGGCGGTGGTGCTGATCACCATTGGCGCGGGCGGGGTGACGGCCTTGCAGTCCTTTATCGTCATTACTGCGGTGCCGGTGTCGCTGGTGATCCTGCCAGCGTTGTGGGATGCGGTGCGCATCGCCCGCCACATGGCCCGCGAACAAGGCGTCTGAACCATGAAGCATGCAGGTACAACAACAATGCCCAACCCCGTGTTTGCAACCGCCCCACTGCGCCCGGCCAGCCAGGTCATGGACCTGGCCCGCCTGGGCAGCCACTTCCAAAGCCCCTTGAGCTTCGTGCGCAGCAGCATGCGGCGGATGATGACGCAGCGCTGGCAAATCCGACGCTGGCGCTTCGACCTCGACCACCAGGGCTTCGGTACCGCCATCTACCGGATCGACACGCCGCACGCCCATTACCATTGCGTGCTCTTCTCGGCTTACCTGCCCCCGGAAAAGCGCAGCGACCGGGTGATCGCCGACCAATGGGACGTGACCTTCGTGCTGGTTGCCGGCGATGTCGATGACGCGCAATTGGCCGACCTGCAGCGCAATGTGCCCTTGCAGGAAGCCGGGCGCTTCGACGCCCGCGTACTGGTGCTGTCACGTGCCAACCGTAGCCTGCGCAACTTCAACCGCTTCCTCGCGGCGTTAGCCGAAGGTCACCAGCCTGCCGCGCAGCAACTGGCCGAGGTCGGCTACCTTTATCGCACCACCGCCGTGTACGGCAATGGCAAGTTCGGCATCGCCGACTTCGCCTGCCTGCAAGGCAACGCAGACTTCAATCAGCCTTTCAGCGCACAGATGTTCACGGTGTACCTGTTGCGCCATTTCAGCATCGAGCAGATCGAGCACATGGCCCGTGCGCTCAATCCGCATCGCGCAGCCCCCCTGGATGTAGCGTTGCAACGTTACCTGGGGGTGGGCAATGCCACCGGGCTGGGCATGGCGCCGTTCCTGATCAACCACCCGCAACTGGTCGAGCGCTGGGTCCACACGCGGGAAACCGCCTTGGCGCGGGTACTGGCTCAAACACCTGCGCCGGCAACGCTGGCCCGCCTGCACAACCTGCTGGCACGTGCCCGTGAGCATCTGCAGCAGACCCGCACCGAAGATCAGCGCCAACATCAACAGGACCAACAGACCCTCGTCGAGCTGGCTCAACTGGCCGACTGGCTCGCCTGCCAGCCTTGCAGCGAAGGGCTGTGGCAACGCGTGCAGGCCTGGGGCGAGGCACACGCGGGGGTGGGCTGCCAGGAACTGCTGGTGAGCGTACTGCTGGAGCTTTACCCCGAACAGGTTGCACCGCTGGCCGAGCAAATGGGGGTCGTCGAAGGGTGGCGCCTGGATGCACAGATGCCGCTGGGGCAGTTGCGCGAGCTTATCGAAACGCACTATGCCTGGGCCTTGGCCTACGACTTTGACAACGTCGAGGCCGAGCACTTCTTCTGGTACCGCTCAGCAGAAAAGGAAGAGCCACGCCTGGGCATGCGCAGTGAAGAACCTGGCGCCGAGAAAGAAATGCAACTGGGCATCGCGCGCAATATCCAGCGTTGCCACCGGGCCCTGCTCGCACACCTGCGCGCACAACCTCAGGCACTGACGGCACACTTCCTGATCGCCCAGCCGGGGTTCAAGGGCACGGTGCGTCGCCTGCAAGGCATGGCGCAGAGTGCCTATGGCGAAATACGCGCCAACCTGCTGGCCAGCGACATGCTGCCCATCCACCTGCTGCGCTGCAAACTGGCGTTTTTCGGCGCCGGCAAGTTCGACCCCAAATCAAGCCGTTGGGTGCGCATTACGCTGTTCCAGGGCGCGCCCCTGGTCAGTGAAATCGGCCAGCCGTTCGACGACGACTGGAACTTCGCCGTCATGCCGCACGGAGGCCTTTGACCATGCGCGTGTCACTCAACGAAATCCAGGTGATGTGCCGCAAGGCCTTCGAAGGCATGGGCTTTGCCGCCGGCGACTGCGAGGACGCCGCCGAGCTGGTCGGCTGGCTGCACCTTCAAGGGCTGGACGGCTTGGGCACGCTGGAAAAAGCCCTGGACTACCTGCACCACGAAGCAGCCCAGCCCTACACCCTGTGCCTGGAAGACAGCGCCCTGCTGGTGATCGACTGCCAAGGCCAGAGCGTGCTGCGCTGCGCGGCGACCGTGGTGGAGCTGGCCATGGACAAGGCGTTGCAGGTTGGCCACGGCGTGCTGCGCATCCAGCACTGCCACAACCGCGTGTTATTGCTGGGCTACCTGAGCCGGGCCGCCGAGTTGGGCCTTGAGGTACAGGCGCGGTGGGGCGATGCGCGCCAGCAGCATGCGGCGTTCTTCGCCGCGGGTGCCACCCGCCCGCAACTGCTCAGCGACGACCAGCCTTGCGCCGGTGCAGCAGTCGACCAGAGCATCACGGTGCTGCTCAATCGCCCTCTGCAAACGGCCCAGCCGGTTGCCCCCCATGCCCCGGTCAGCCTGGGGTTCACGGTGCAAGCGCACACCTGGCAGCGCCTCAAGCAGCTTGCCGAGCAGATCCTGGTCGAGAGCACCGATGCCTCGCGTCAGCATGGCGCAGGTGGCGGTAGCGATGCCGACTGAGCACTTCGAACACTCAAGGAATTACCCATGAAACATGCCATCAAGACTGATCTGTATGCCTCCAAAGCGCCGCTGGAATGGGCGGTGGTGGGTAACGGCACGCTGTACACGGCACAAATCCCCATCGACGCCCAGGGCCAGGTGGTCGCCGGTGGCATCGAGGCGCAGACTCGCCAGACCCTCGACAACCTGCGCCACACCCTGGAGGCTGCGGGCGCGTCACTGGACGCCGTGACCCAGGTGCTTATCTACGTTACCGACCGCAGCTACCTGGCAACGGTCAACAGCCTGTATGCCGAGTATTTTCAGCCGCCCTACCCTAACCGGGCAGCGGTCGTGGTGGCGGGGTTGGCGCGTGAGGAAATGCTGGTGGAGCTGGTGGTGTATGCCTGCGTGTAAGGCGTCAGGCTAGGAGGCCTCAAGCCGGGGGACTCAAGTCACAGCCCCCTCGGGGACACGAACGAACACGCTGTACTTGCCCCCCTCCATCTGCTCGAAGGCAATCAGCTTTTCCACCAACGCCGTACTCAGCACCTTGCCGGCATTGAGCAAGAGCATGCCGTTGTCCGCATTCAGATTGCGCACCAGGACCATGCCGGCGGCCAGGTCGCGGGTACCGAGGGCCTGCACCGTCGGGTCGGCCAGGGTCACATCGCTGAGAAACTCCGCGCAGACGTTTACAAAGTCTTCCACAAGCGCCGGGTCATACAGCTTGCCTGCGTATTTGCGGATGTACATCAAGGCCTCATCGCTGTTCATCTGCCGCTCCAGCACCAGGCCGCGTTGCAACTCGATGAAGTCCACGGCCAGCTTCAACCAGCGCGCCCCAAGGGGGATGGCCTCGCCCTTGAGATGGTCGGGGAAGCCGCTGCCATCCCAACGTTCCTGATGGTGCAAGATCAGTTGCGCCGCTTCTTTCATCGGCTCCAGGGTCATCACCAGCGATTCGCTCTGTTTCGGGTACGACCGGTACAGGTCGCGCTCGGTATGCGGCAGCAGGTCTACCGGGCAGGTCAGCATGCTGTCGGTCCAACTCATCTTGCCGATGTTGTACAGGGCGGCAGCCATGGTCAGGTCGCGGCGGCTGGCTTCGTCCAGGCCATGGCGGGTGCAGTACACACGAATCAGTTCGATGACCTGGCGGTTGGTCTGCTTGGGCTTGGGCAGGCGCAGGTTGGCCAGCAGCGAGAACACCTCGGTGCCGGTGACGTAACTGTGCTTGAGCTCTTCGTAGGCAAGGTCGAGCATGTCGGCCGTTTGCTGCAGCTCGGCGGTGCGCGCCGCGACACGCTGTTCGAGGCTGGCATTGAGCACCTTCAACTGCTGGTTCTGTGTCTGGGTCAGCGCCTCCAGGCGCCGTCGCTCGCTTTCCGAGTGTTGCAAGGCCAAAGCCTGGCGCACGGTCACCAGCATCTCTTCGTCATTCCAGGGTTTGCTGATGTAGCGGTGAATCTGGCCGTCATTGATTGCCTTGGTGATCGTGGCCATGTCGGCATAACCGGTCAGCAGGATGCGCAAGGTGCCGGGAAAGCGCTGGTGCACCTGGGCCAGCAAGGTCGCGCCATCCATGCCGGGCATGCGGGCATCGCTGATCACCAGGTTGACGGGGTGCTGTTCAAGCAGCTCAAGGGCCTGAGCGCCGCTTTCTGCCAGCAACACATCATAGGGCTGGCCACGCAGCAGCCGGCGCAGACTGTTGAGAATCGAGGCCTCGTCGTCGACCAGCAGCACAACGGCTTTCTCACAGGCGCTGTCGGCCACATCATCCATTACCGGTTGTTCCATGGTCCCCTCCGTGCACCGGGTAATCAAACGGGTCCTTGATTACAGGCTAGATGACATTTGCCCCACCGGTTAGCGCTGGCGCACGGCACTGACTATTCTCAGCGGCATAGCGCGTTGTCACCAGGGAGGGTTGCCCGATGCCTATCCACCCGCCGTTTCGCACGTGCGCGGGCGTGCTGTTGCTCCTGGTGCCTTCGATTGGGTTGGCACAGGCCATTGGCGGGCCCCTCACCCCATTGCCCGCGGTGCCTGCATTAGCGCCTGAGCGGGTCGAACTGGGCCGCAAACTGTTCAATGACCCGCGCTTGTCGAGCAACGCCAGCCTGGCCTGTGCCAGTTGCCACCGGCTTGACCAGGGGGGCGCCGACGGCCAGGTGCGCTCGCTCGGCGTCGATGGCAAGCCCTTGCCGGTCAATACCCCCAGCGTGTTCAACGCCAGCCTGAACTTTCGCCAGTTCTGGGATGGTCGTGCGCAAACCTTCGAAGAGCAGGCCCACCTGGTGGTCCAGCGCCCAGGCGAAATGGGCAGCGACTGGCAGGTGGTTGTGCAGCGCATCGCCGCAGACCCAAGCTACCGCGCAAAGTTTGCCAAAGCTTATGGCAAGGCGGTGGATGAACACACCCTTCAGGACGCGCTGGCCACCTTTCAACGCACGCTGTTGACCCCGGGTTCACGCTTTGACCGCTACCTGCAGGGCGACACCGAGATCCTCAGCAAGGACGAAAAATACGGCTACGCGCGGTTTCAGGAGTACGGCTGCATTGCCTGCCACCAAGGCGTCAATATCGGCGGCAACATGCTGCAGAAGTTCGGCGTGCTGGGCGATTATTTCGCTGACCGCGGCAACCCTATGCCTGCCGACCTGGGGCGCTTCAACGTGACCGGCGATGAAGAAGACCGGCATGTGTTCAAGGTGCCCAGCCTGCGCAATGTCGCGGTCACCGCCCCGTACTTTCACGATGGTTCGGCGCCGACCCTGGAAGCGGCGGTGGACGTCATGTTCCGCTACCAAGTGGGGCGCACGCCAAGCACCGACGACAAAGCGCTGATCATTCAGTTTCTCAAGACCCTGACCGGTGAATGGGAGGGCAAATCCCTATGAGGCTGACCCGCCGCCGCAGCTTGCTGTTGTTGACGACCAGTGCCGTGTTGCTGGCCTCGGTGCTGATCTACCTGTACTTGATGTCCAAGGCCGACGAGAGCGGTACCTACACCCAGGCCCGTGACCTGATCCGGCAGATCAAGCAAAACGACTCGCAATGGGAAAACGAAATACTCAAGGCCCGCACCAGCATCAACTACAACTACGACCCCTTGGTCTGGCCAGTGGTCGAGATGAAGCGCCTGTGGCGGGCTTTCGAAAGCATTGAAACCCGCAACCAGCACGGTGACTCCCCGGCATGGCGCCAGGCCTACGCCGACTACCAGCAGGCGTTCGAGGAAAAGGCAAACTACGTCGAGCGCTTCAAGTCGCATAACGCCGTGCTGCGCAACTCCCTGGCGTTTCTGCCCGCCGCCGCCGACGGTATCCAGGCACAACTGGGGCAGTTGGCCGATGCCGACGCACTGCGCTTGCACAACATTTCTACCGACACCTACGACCTGATGCTCAGCAGCCTTGAGTTCGCCCAGATGACCACGGATGACAAGGCGGCTGACATCCTCGTCGGCCTGAACAAGCTGGCGGTCAACAAAGAGCGCCTGCCGCTGGAGTTTCATGCGCCCATCGACACCCTCAGCAACCACATTGCGTTGATCCTGCGCGAGCAACCCAAGGTCAATCAATTGCTTGAGCAGATCGGCGCCTTGCCGGTCGCCGCGCACCTGGATGCCATTGCCATGATGCTCGACCGTGACGAACGCACGGCGCTGCTGGTCAATCAGCGCTACCACTTCTACCTGCTGGTGTTCTCTACCCTGTTGGTCTTGCTGTTGCTGTACATGGCGGTGTGGCTGTTGCGCAGCTTCGGCGAGATAAACCGGGTCAACCGCGCCTTGGTGGTCGCCAACGATGAACTGGAACAACGGGTCGCGCGCCGCACCCAGGCACTGACCCAGGCCAGCGCGGCGCTGCAGCGCGAGATCGATGAACGCAAACTCCTCGAAAGCCAGCTGGTGCAATCAGAAAAACTCGCCTCCCTTGGCCAGCTGGCGGCGGGCATCGCCCATGAGGTCAACAACCCGATCGGCTTCGTCTCCTCCAACCTGGGGGCGCTGGGCAGCTACTTCGCCCGCTTGCAGGACATGCTCAAGGCCTACCGTGACGCAGAGCCGGCCATCGGCCCGGCGACGCTGCAGGCAAGCTTGGTGAAGCTGCGCAGCGAAATGGAGCTGGCATACATTCTCGACGATATTCCGTTGCTGATCAGTGAGTCCAAGGACGGCATCAGCCGCGTCGGGCAGATCGTCAGGGACCTCAAAGACTTTTCGCGGGTGGACAGCAGCCAGGATTGGCAATGGGCCAACTTGCACCAGGGCATCGACTCGACCCTGAACATCGCGGCCAGCGAGCTCAAGTACAAGGCTGACCTGGTCAAGCAATACAGTGTGCTGCCAGAGGTCGAGTGCCTGCCGTCACAAATCAACCAGGTGATCATGAACCTGGTGGTCAATGCCGCCCACGCCATGGGCATCGAGCGTGGCACCATCACCGTGCGCACCGGTTGCGCCAACGACGACAAGGTGTGGATCGAAGTGGCCGACAATGGCTGCGGCATTCCTGCACAAAGCCTGCAGAAGATCTTCGACCCTTTCTACACCACCAAGCCGGTCGGCCAAGGCACCGGGTTGGGCTTGTCGCTGTCGTACGGCATCATCAAGCGCCACTGCGGCGAGATCCATGTGCACAGCGAGGTCGGCGTGGGCACCACGTTCAGGGTCGAACTGCCGGTGCGCCAGGCACAAGCGGCCATTCGTTGATCAAGGCAGGCGCTTTTCCATCGGCTGATAGACCAGCCCGGCAATCTCGCCTACATCCCCTGCCAGTGCGAATCCGTAGCGTTGGTAGGCGGCCACCGAGCTCAACGATGCGCTGACCGTCACTACCGCCGCTCTCGCCTGCTCCAGTGCTGCGTTCATCAGGCGCGTGCCCACGCCCCGACGCTGCCAACTCGGCGCGACAAACAGCATCGCCACGTGGCGCCCTTGCTTGAGTTCGATCAGCCCGGTGATCACGCCCCCTGCGACACAGACCAGCATCAGGTTGTCGCCGGTCATGCGTTCGGCAAACGCCTGCGCCGCAGCTACCTTGGCGAAGGTTTCCACCCCCTGTGCCGACAGCGAGGGCGCAACGGCCTGGGTGAATGCATCCAGGCACAGGGCGCTGGCGTGGGGCAGGTCATCGTGGGTCAGCTTGCGTACTTGCACGGTCGTCGTCCTTGTCTTGTCGAAACCGGATAATGCATGCATTCACGGGTGCGGCGCACGCCCTACCTGTGGCTCAGCCTTGGCCGTTGGCCTCATGTCGGGAGATAGGGCGATGGCGGCTAGGTGCCTGTTTTGGTTTTTCGGGGGGCGGGCTGCCCTCGATCTCCGCCCCACCGCCAACCCCAAGCCAGGCGCCGCATACGTATGAACTGGCCTGCGTCACGCGCGCAGCTGATACCAAGTGGTCTTGAGCTGCGAGTATTTGTCGAACGAATGCAACGACAGGTCGCGACCAAACCCCGACTGCTTGCCCCCACCAAAGGGCACCGTGACATCCAGCGCATCCACCGTATTGACCGAAACGGTGCCCGCCTTCAACGCCCGCGCCACGCGATGCACCTGGTTGAAGTCATCGCTCCATACCGACGCGGCCAGGCCATAGACACTGTCGTTGGCCAAGCGCACGGCCTGCTCCTCGCTGTCGAACGCGCTGACCGCCAGCACCGGCCCGAACACTTCCTCCCGGGCCAGGCTCATGCTCGCCTCGACCCCGGCAAAAATGCTCGGCTCGATGTAGTTGTCCGACCCGCCCAGGGTCAGGCGCCGGCCACCACACACCAGCCGGGCGCCCTGCTCGTGCGCATGGTCGATGGCGGCCTTGATGCGGCCGGTCTGCTCGGCATCGACAATTGCACCCGCGCGGCTCGCAGGGTCCAGCGGGTTGCCTGGCATCCATTGGCGGGCCTTGGCTTGCAGGCGTTCGATGAACTCATCGTGGATCGAACGCTGCACGTACAGGCGCGAATTGGCCGAGCACACCTCACCCTGGTTGAAGAAGATGCCAAATGCCGCTTTTTCCGCCGCCAGGTCCAGGTCCTGGCAGTTTTCGAACACCAGGTTCGGGCTCTTGCCGCCACACTCCAGCCAGACCTGCTTGAGGTTGGACTGCGCCGAGTACTGCATGAAGTATTTACCGACCTGGGTAGAGCCGGTGAACACCAGGCAGTCGACGTCCGGGTGCAAACCCAGCGCCCGACCCGCCTGTTCACCCAGGCCAGGCACCACATTCAGCACGCCTTCCGGCAAACCGGCCTCCAGCGCCAGTTGCGCCAGGCGCAGCGCTGAGAACGGTGACTGCTCGGCAGGCTTGAGCACCACGCTGTTGCCGGCGGCCAGCGCCGGCGCAAGCTTCCACGCGGCCATGTCGAGCGGGAAGTTCCACGGCACCACGGCGGCGACCACGCCCAGCGCTTCGCGGGTGATCGTGGCCAGCGCGTTGGGCGCCGTGGGGGCCACCTGATCGTACAGCTTGTCCAGCGCCTCGCCGTACCAGGCGAAGACATGGGCCGAGCCAGGCACGTCGAGGGTGTAGGCATCCATCACCGGTTTGCCCATGTTCAACGAGTCCAGCAGTGCCAGCTCTTCGCGATTGGCCATGATCAGCTCGGCCAAGCGCAGCAGGACTTTCTTGCGCTCGACCGGGGCCATGCGCGACCACGCGCCCTGTTCGAAGGCCCGCCGTGCGGTGGCCACCGCGAGGTCGACTTCGGCCTCAGCGCAGGCGGCAACCTGCGCCAGCACCTGCTGGGTGGCCGGGTTGATGGCCGCGAAGGTGGCGCCGGAGTTGGCGCTCACCTGCTGGCTACCGATCAAGGCCTTGTCGATAAAACGCAGGCCTGCGGCGCGGGTTTGCCAGTATTCGAGACTTTTCATTTGCGCTCCATACGACTGTCTTGGATTTTGCGGCTGCCTTGCGGCCCCAGATACTCAGAGCCTGCCCACCAACTTGGCAGTGCGGTCCACGGCAATGCGGGTCTTGTCGACCAGCTCGTCCAGCTCGGCGCGGTTGGCCACCAATGCCGGCGCCATGATCATCCGCCCCAACGTCGAGCGAATGATCAAGCCTTCCTCGAAACCGAAGGTGCGGCATTGCCAGGCCAGGTCGTTCTCGTTGGCAAAACGCTTGCGGCTGGGCTTGTGCTCGGCAAACTGCAGCGCCGCCACCAGGCCGGCACCCTGCACCTGGCCAATCAGCGGGTGGTCGGCGAACACTTCGCGCAGGATGCGCTGCAAGTACGGCCCGGTGTCGTCCTTGACCTGACGCACGATGCCTTCGTCACGCAGCGCCTTGAGGTTGGCGATGGCCACCGCCGCCGCCACCGGGTGGCCCGAATAGGTCAGGCCGTGGGCAAACACCCCGCCGCGCTCCACCAGTGCCTCGGCGATGCGCTTGCTCAACACCAGGCCACCCATGGGCACGTAGCCGCTGGTCAGGCCCTTGGCGATCGACAGCGTGTCCGGCTCGAAACCGAAATACTCATGGGCAAACCACTCGCCGGTACGACCAAAGCCGCCGATCACTTCGTCGGCACACAGCAACACGTCGTACTGGCGGCAGATGCGCTGAATCTCGGGCCAGTAGCTTTCCGGCGGGAAGATCATGCCCCCAGCGCCCTGGAAGGGTTCGGCGACAAAGCCTGCGACGTTTTCCGCGCCCAGTTCGAGGATCTTCTCCTCCAACTGCAGGGCGCAGCGCCGGCCGAACTCGGCCGGGGTCAGGTCACCGCCCTCGGCGTACCAGTACGGTTCGTCGATGTGCGCCACGTCCGGGATCAGCCCGCCCATCTCGTGCATGAACTTCATCCCGCCCAGGGCCGTGGCCGCCAGGGTCGAGCCGTGGTAGCCGTTCCAGCGGCCGATCATGACCTTCTTGTTCGGCTGGCCGACCACCTGCCAGTAACGGCGCACGGTGCGGATCAGCACTTCGTTGGCCTCGGACCCGGAGTTGGTGTAGATCGCATGGCTGTAGTGGCCTGGCAGCAAGCTGAACAGCAATTCGGACAGTTCGATCACCGCCGGGTGGGTGGTGTGGAAGAACATGTTGTAGTAGGCCAGTTGGTCCATCTGTGCGGCGGCCGCGGCGGTCAGGTCCTTGCGGCCGTAACCCAACTGGGTGCACCACAGGCCCGACATACCGTCCAGGTAGCGCTTGCCCTCGCTGTCCCACAGGTGCAGCCGTTCGCCACCGACCATGACCCGCGGGCCTTCGGCATTGAGCGCCTTCTGGTCGAGGAAGGCATGGATGTGGTGCGCCGCGTCAGCGGCCTGGTAGTCACGGGTCTGGCGTTTGGGGGCAAAAGGCGCGTTCATTGGCGGGTTTCCTTGTGGTTATAGGGGCGGGCGAGGCAGCTGCGCTCAGCGCAGCTTGCCCATGTAGCTTTCCAGCGGGTCCTTGCCCAGCACGCCCTGGGCATTGGCCAGCGCGTCGATGAACAAGGAGAACAGCTCGGACTGCGTGCCGATGTCGAGCTTGGCGTAGACGTGCTTGCGGTGTGACTTGATGGTGTCTTCCGAAACCCCCAGGCGCTCGGCCAGGGACTTGGTCGAGTGGCCACGCAAGATGAGCTGGGCAATGCGGCATTCGCGCATCGTCAGCAACGAACTGCCGAAGTTGTTGAGGGCGGCATGGATGCGTTGCTCCAGCACATTCTCGAAACGCCCACCGCGGCTGCCCAGCCCGGCAAAGTGCTTGCTGAGCACCGCCAGCACCCAGGGCGTGATACGCCCGAACAGATCGCGGCTTGGGGCGTCCAGCTTGTCGGTGAAGGCCAGCGACACTGCCAGGCTCTGGCCGGGCGCGACCTGCAGGATGTAATTGAGCTCATCCTCCAGGTGTGAATGGCGGTAGAACGACTGGTAGTACTCACTCACTTCGAAGTGGTCGGGCGCCACGTCGAACAGGCCATAGCAGCCCGACGCGACCTGCTCGACGCAGGCGCCGTAGAACGGGTCGAGCAGATAGAAGCCGGAAAGGTAGCGGCTGACGTTGCCTTCTGGCTGCCAGGGAGCCTTGTCATCCTGCTCGAACAACGCGCATGGCATGCCGTCATGCGGGTAGAGGTAGACCGTGGTGGCCTGGATGGGCCGGATCACCCCGAGCGCTGCGAACAAGGTGGCGGCAAAGCCCGGTTGGCCGATCATGTCGGTAACCCTGGCAATGTGCTCGAACCACTGTGTTGAAGCCAATTGATCACTGGTCACTGGAAATCTGCCGGTAGCGGGAAAACGGTATCGCCGTCGGGGCGGCGCGTTGTTTCCAGATACTCCCATGGCCAGGCGAAGACCGAAATCACCCTTTGGGGTGAGCGTTTTCAGGCGACCAGCGGCTCACCCCAAAGGGTGATTTCGAGCAGGCCCGGGGTATGGGAGCATCGTCCGGCCCCACCCCTGAGGGCTGCGCAACCCAAGCTGGCCCAGCCTCCTTTCATGGCCCCTCAACAGTATCGAGCCCGCTCGCATACTGCGGCGTCCTGCATCCGATTTCAGGAGTTCGCAATGCATACAACAACAACTACGGCCCAGACCCACTCCGCCAACGCCTCGTCACCCTCCGCGTCTTCCGGCCGCTTCAGAAAGTCCATGGGGCTCAGCGCCCTGGTGCTGTTCGGCCTTGCCTACATGGTGCCCCTGGCGGTGTTCACCACCTATGGCCTGGTCACCCAGATGACCAAGGGGCACCTGCCCACCGCCTACCTGCTGACCCTCGCCGCCATGCTGTTGACTGCCTACAGCTACGGCCGCATGGTGCAGGCGCACCCCTACTCCGGCTCGGTGTACACCTACACCCGCAAGGCATTTGGCACCCACATCGGCTTCATGGCCGGCTGGACGCTGCTGCTCGATTACATCTTTTTGCCGTTGCTCAGCTACCTGCTGATCGGCATCTACATGTCGGAGTACTTCCCGGCCATCCACGCCTGGGTATGGGTCGCCGGCTCCATCGCTTTGGTGACCTTCCTCAACCTGATCGGCATCGAGTCGATTACCCGGGTCAACTGGATCCTGGTGGTTGTGCAACTGGTGTTCATCGTCGTGTTCGTCGGCTTGTCGATCAACAACCTGGCGGGTCAATCGGCGCCGGTGTCACTGCTTGCCCCCTTCCACCACGAAGGGTTCAGCGTGCCGCTAATCATGACCGGTGCCGCGGTGCTGTGCCTGTCGTTCCTTGGTTTCGACGCGGTCTCGACCATGGCCGAGGAAACCAGCAACCCGACGTTTCGCATCCCACTGGCGATCATGGCCGTGTCGCTGATCGGTGGCCTGCTGTTTCTGGTGGTGTCGTACTGCGCGCAGAGGGTCTTCCCCGAGTGGGGCGCCTTCGCCGACCCCGATTCGGCCTCGGTGGACGTGATGCGCCGGGTCGGCGGTGAACTGCTGGTGACGGCGTTTACCGCCACCTACGTGGCCGGCTGCTTCGCCTCGGCCATGGTCTCCCAGGCAAGCGTGTCGCGGGTGCTGTTCGCCATGGGCCGCGATGGTGCGTTGCCAGGGGTGTTCGGCCAGTTGGTGACGAAAAAACGCGTACCGGCTGCGGCCATCATGCTGGTCAGCATCCTCTCGCTGATCGCCCTGGTCATCACCCTGGACACAGTCGCCAACATGATCAGCTTCGGTGCGCTGTTCGCCTTTTCGGCAGTCAACCTGGCGGTGGTCAAGCACTACCTGGTCGACCAGAAGCTGCGCGGCACCCGCAATTACCTGCTGTATGGCGCGATTCCAGGGTTGGGGTTTCTCAGCACGCTCTGGCTGTGGAGCAGCCTGTCGAGCCTGTCGTTCACCATCGGGCTGTGCTGGATGGCCGTGGGCTTCCTCTGCCTGCTCGGGCTGACCCGGGCGTTTCGGGTGAAACTGCCCGAGTTGCAGATGGCCGAATGACGCTCAGAGCGTCATGAGCATTTCGTGCCAGGCCATGCCGCCGTGGTCGGACGGCGACGGTTTAACGTAGGCGTAGCCGAGCTTGGCGTACAGCGCGACATGCTGTTCCTTGCACATCAGGTGGATGGTCTGCTTGCCTTGCGCCTTCATGCGCTGGATGAACGCGCCCATCAGCAGCTTCGCATAGCCTTTGCCCTGATGGGCGGGGTCGACCACGACCGACATGATCACCACGTTGGGCGCCGCCGGGTCATGGCCGACCAGTTCCTTGAAGGCTTCGTCGGACATGACCACGTCATGGGCACAGCCACTGTTGATGAAGCCGACGGTTTCACCCTCGGCTTCGAGCAGCAGGAACCCTTCAGGATACTGCGCGATGCGGGTGCGGATTTTTTCCAGGGTTGCCGCTTCATCCCCTTCATAGGCGCCGATTTCGATCGCGTAGCAGCGTTCAGCGTCGGTAGGTTCGGGGTTGCGGAACTGGGGGGCGCTCATGCGCTGACTCCTTTGGGACATGACAACAGACTGCATGATAAATCACTGCCGTTTATTTTCGGCGTGACAGGATCGTTTCCTAGGCTGAGTGATCTTATTACCATGCTCCTTTTGCCACTTCGACATGGAAATCCCCGATGACTGCAACCGCCACGCGTCTCACCGTCCCCGGCCGCTGCGCGCGCCTGAAGGCGTCCAGCAGCCGCGACCACGACAGTGTCGATGAACTGGTCATGGCCGCACGCCCCTTCGAAGACCGTGAGCGCTATGCGCGCTTTCTGCAGGTGCAACACCGCTTCCATGGCAGCCTGCTGGCGTTGTACCACGATGAGTTGCTCAACGATCGCCTGCCAGGGCTGATGCAATTGTCGCGCTTCGCGGCGGTCGAGCGCGATCTGCTTGACCTGGGCCTGGCGCTGCCTTCGGCGCCGCCGACGGTCATTGCCAGCCCGGCCCAGGCTTTGGGTTGGCTGTATTGCAGCGAGGGGTCGAACCTTGGGGCGGCGTTTTTGTTCAAGCAAACCCAGCGCCTGGGCCTTGACGGCAACCAGGGGGCTCGGCACCTGGCGCCCCATCCCGACGGGCGTGCCCTGCACTGGCGGGAGTTTGTTGCCAGGGTTGATGGCCTGGCACTTGATGCCGGGGAAGAGGCTGAGGCGATTGTGGGGGTGATTGCGGCGTTTGACAGTTATCGGGGGCATTTGCGTGCGGTGTTTGCCGGGGGGTGACGGTGTGGGGGCTGACTGGTGCCTGGCATTGGATCTCACAGGCGCTAAAAGCCTCAAGCCAGGAACCCCCAAAACACCGCGCGAGCACCCGAGCCCAAGGCAACCATCAAACCTACCTCACCAGAACTTTTCCCAATTTAAAGGTCTATGTGCTCAGGAAAAATGGTTTACCAGAGGTTGCCTTCGCTGATGAAAATGCATGTCGCACGGTTGATGCTTCTCGGCCTGTTCACCTTCGCGGCGGTGGGCTCGGCATCCGCATCACAAATGAAAACCCCGAACGCTGCCTCGCCTGTCGCAGCCCCTGCCGAATCCCCCTGGCCCAGCGTGGCCAGCCTGGCTGGCGAGCACTCAGCGCCCTTGCTCGCCCATGATGACCGCTACCGGCACGACGACCGTTGGCACGATCACCGAGGCGACTGGCGCCGGGACCAGTGGCGCCGGGAACAAGCCCGCCGAGAAGCCGAGCGACGTCGCGACTGGGAACGCCGGCGGGACTGGGAACGTCATCATGAGCGGGCGATGCATCACCGCTACCAGGACGACCATCGTTACTATCGCCGTTGATACGTCCAGCCCTCACCCGCTCAGCTCTGGGCGTCTACAACCGCACCCTCGGCAGCTTCGGCTGCCAGCTTCAACCGGTCGGCTTTACTGATGTACTTGGGCTTGCTCTTGGGCGCCAGCTTGGCACTGGCCTTCTTGGCATGCGCCTGCATCAACTGTTTGATCTTTTTACGACGGTTCATATTCCACTGCGCCTGTAGGTCTGGTTACGCTGCCGACATCATACCTGCACGCGTGGCGGCGACCACGGGTTAAGTTATCGCAGCCATTACAGGACAGGCGTTGGCGCCCTTGGCAGTTCGCGCAATGGCGCAATACGGCTGGGCCTCCTTGCCAACGGCATTGACGTTATTTTCACAGCCATCAGATTAGCGTCACGCCCTTTCCGGCCGCCCGCACATTGGGTGGCTGCCAAGGTTCAACGAGGCATACGTGTCAGACACTACAACAACCCCCTCCCCGCGCAAACGGGTGGACTGGGCCGGCCTGGGCTGGCTCCTGCTGTTCTTCTGGTATTTTTCCGGCGTAACCCAAGCGCTGCTGCTGTTCAGCGGTACCACAGGGTTTGCCGGTTTTCGCGATGCGCTGTTCCTCAGCAGCCTGTGGCTGGCCCCGGTGCTGCTGCTGCCGCGCTTCACCCGGGCCACTTCGGCGGTCATCGGCCTGGTGCTGTGGGGCGCTTCGCTGGTAGGCCTGAGCTACTTCGGCATCTATCGCCAGGAGTTCTCGCAAAGCGTCATCTTCGTGATGTTCGAGTCCAACACCGCCGAGGCCGGCGAATACTTCAGCCAGTATTTCAGCCTCTGGCTGGGCCTGGCGCTGCTGCTGTACAGCCTGGTTGCCGTGGTGCTGTGGAAACGCGTGCGCCCGGTCACCTTGCCTATGCGCAGCCGAATCCCGGTAGTTGTCCTGCTGTTGCTGGCCAACCTGGTCTACCCCTTCTACAAGCAGATGGTTACCCAGGAACGCAACTTCCTCGACGCCGCAGAAAAGGTCCAGCAGCGCATGGAGCCCGCCGTGCCCTGGCAACTGCTGGTTGGCTACAAGCAATATCGCCAGCAACTGAACAACATGCAGCAGCTGCTGGCACAGAACGCCGCGCTGCCGCCCTTGCAGAACCTGTGCAACAGCAGCGGTGACACACCGCGCACCCTGGTATTGGTGCTGGGCGAATCGACCACCCGCGAGCACATGCACTTGTATGGCTACCCGCGCGATACCACACCGAATCTCGACGCGCTGGCGGCCAGCGACAAGGGCCTGACCGTGTTTCAAAACGTCGTTTCGCCGCGCCCCTACACCATCGAAGTGATGCAGCAGATCCTTACCTTCGGTGACGAACAGCACCCGGACCGCTTCCTCACCGACCCGTCGCTGATCAACCTGATGAAACAGGCGGGGTACAAGACCTTCTGGATCACCAACCAGCAGACGATGACCAAGCGCAACACGATGCTGACCACCTTCTCCCAGCAAACGGACGCACCGGTCTACCTGAACAACCAGCGCAACCAGAATGCCAGCCAGTACGACGAGGTGGTGCTGGACCCGTTCCAGAAGGCGTTGCAAGACCCTGCACCGAACAAGTTCATCATCATCCATCTGCTGGGTACGCACATGGATTACCGCTACCGTTACCCGAAAACCTACCAGCACTTCAGCGATCGCCAGGGCGTACCGGCCAAGCTGACGCAGAGCCAGGCAGAAACCTACAACTTCTACGACAACGCGGTGCGTTACAACGACCACGTCGTCGCCAGCCTGATCAAGCGTTACTCGGCCAGTACCCCCAACGGCTTCCTGCTGTACCTCTCCGACCATGGCGAAGATGTCTACAGCTCTGGCGATCATGACCGCCTGGGGCGCAACGAAGGTGCCCCGACCCGACCGATGTACACCATCCCGTTCCTGCTCTGGACCTCGCCGAGCTGGCAGGCGGCCCACCCACGCGACCTGCAGGCCATGGCCAACCGCCCCTACAGCAGCTCGCACTTGATCCACACCCTGTCCGACCTGGCCGGGCTCAGCTATGACCACTACGAGCCGGCAAAAAGCATCGTCAACTCGCAGTTCGTGGTGGCGCCGCGCTGGATCGGTGACCCTTACCGCAACAACGGCCTGCGCGAGTTCGACAAACTGCCCCAGGACAAGGCCGCACGGGTGCAGGAGACTGCCAGTAGCGCCAAGGCGCAGCCAGGCAACAACCTCAACTGATCGACCGGTGCTATCAACCGGTGCAAGCGCCTGGCAGTGCCGCACCGGCCACCGCGCCCAGGCGCCGGTAACTGCACAGCGCAACCAGTGCAACGGCAACCCCTGCGGCCACGGCCACCTGGTAGCCCGCCGTGGCCCCCAGCAGGTCGACCACCTGCCCTGAGGCCAAAGCCCCCAGCGCGACGCCGACATTCAGCCCGGCCAACAGCCAGGTCATGCCTTCGGTGAGCTGGTGCGCGGGCACGCTGCGCTCCACCAGTGACATCGCCACGATCAGGGTCGGTGCGAAGAACAGGCCTGCCAACAGCACGGCGCCTGCAAGCGCGAAAACGCTGCCCGCCAGTAGCAACGGCAGGGTCGTCGCCGCCGTCGCCAGGCCGCCGAGCAGCAACAGCCGGTGCGGCGGCATTGGCAATTTCAAGGCACCGAACACCAGCCCCGCCGCGCATGAGCCAATGGCGTAGCACGCCAGCACCAGGCTGGCCGCGGCCGGCATGCCGGCCTGTTCGGCGAATGCCACACTGACGATATCGACGCTGCCCACGATCACCCCCATGGCTACCATCAACAGTGCCAGCAACTGTACCTCCAAGCGCCGCAACACCGACCCCTGACCATTCAAAGCGCCTGCGTCTGCGTCCACCGCTGGCTCGGTGCCGGTTTGAACGACCAGCGCGAACACCCCGATCGCCAGCAGCACCGCCGCAGCCAAGGGCCCGGCCTGGGGCGACAGCCCCACGCACAGCCCTACCGACAGCGGTGGCCCAGCGATGAAGGTGAGCTCGTCGAGTACCGTTTCCAGCGAATAGGCCATCTGCAACTGCGGTGTACCCCGGTAAAGCGCCGTCCAGCGCGCACGCACCATCGCCGACAGGCTGGGCATCAAGCCTGCCAGCGCGGCCCCGATGAACAGACTCCAGTCAGGCGCCTGCCACCCGCTGCACGCCAACAGCAACAGTATGCCCAGCACACTCAAGGCGGCAGCGACAGGCAGCACACGGCGCTGGCCGTGCCGATCGACCAGGGCGGACACCTGAGGCGACATCAGCGCATAGGTCAACACGAACGTCGCCGCCACGGCGCCCGCCAGGCCATAGCTGCCGCGCAGTTGCGCCAACATGGTGATGATGCCGATGCCCATCATCGGCAAGGGCAAGCGAGCCACCAGGCCAGCCAGGGCAAAACCTGCCGTGCCTTTGGCCTGGAACAGTTGGCGGTAGGGGCTGAGCATGATCGGCTCTCCTTAGGAAAAAACGTTTACATACACTCCGTATGATTATGATCTTATTATCATACGCAATGAATGTAAAACGGCCCGCAAGTCCGAGAGCAGTCGGTGTTTTGTTTCGCACGGACTATCCTGTGAAAGGGGGTCACGCCCACAGGAGGTGTGCCATGCGTTCGTTTACTTGGAGTTACCTGCTGGTGCTGCTATGCACAGCACCTGCCGCCCAGGCGCAGACAGTGGTGCCGCTGAAGGGCCAGAGCAGCCAGCAGATGCAACAGGACATCAATGAGTGCAATAGCGTCGCAACCAATGCCGCGAACAGCACCGCGACTTCCAGCGATGCCCACGTCGGTGGCCGGGTTCGCGGCGCAGCGGCAGGTGCTGCCGCAGGTGCCGTAGGTGCGCAGGTGCGTGGCAATCAGCATGACGAGGTGTATGACCGGGCCAGTGACGATGCCAAGCAGGCGTACCGGCAGAACCGTGCCGGTGAAACCGCCGCCGCCGGGGCTGCGGTCGGTGGCATGCGCCAGCGCCAGGACCGTCGAGAGGATCGGCGCACGCAGGACCAGGCGCAGAGCTCGGCCCATGCCAGCGCGTACAGTGGTTGCTTGCAGGGGCGCGGGTATCAGCTCAACCCTTGACCCTCAGGCACGGTCAGCCCAGCGGCGCGCATCAGAATTTGGCCAGTTCTTCACGGCAGAACTCCACGAACAGCTGCGCCGGTTTGGTCAGCTGTACCCGCTTCAAGCGGGCTGCCGCCAGCCCTGACAACGCCACCGGCTCGGCGATGTCCACCATCGCCAGGCGCTGCCCGTCGTAGGTGCACTCCGAATGCGGGCGTGTCACCAGCAACGAAAAGCCGAACCCCTGCCCGACCATGCCGCGCACCATCTCGATCGACGGCGAGCTGAAGACGATGTTGGGGGTCAACCCCATTTCGTTGAACAGGCTGACGAAGTAGGTACGGCTGGGTGCCACGTCCAGCAGAATCATCGGCTCGGGGCAGAGGTCGCGCAGCGACACCTGGCTTTGCCCGGCGAAGCGGTGCTTTTCGGGCAACAGCACATAGGGTTTTTGCGGCGGCATCAGTGGCTCGGCCTCGATCGTGCCATCCAGGTCGTGGTCGTAGAGAAACACCAGGTCGAAGGTGCCGGCGGTCAGGCCCTGGATCAGGTCCTGCTGCTCGCCATCGCGCAGGCGGATATCGACGCCCGGGTAACGCTCGCGAAAACCGGCGATCAGCCGCGGCAGGTACAGCGGCGCCACCGTTTCGAAACAGCCGATGTCGATCTGCCCGGCCACGGTGTCGTTGTCAGCCAGTGCGTTCTGCTCGAACTCGTGGGCCATTTGCAGCAGCGATTTGGTCTTGGCGTAAAAGCGCTTGCCGCTGGGGGTCAATGACACACCTTGGGCGTGGTGGCGGATGAACAACTGCACGCCAAAGCTTTCTTCCAGGCTCTTGATTGCCGTGGAAATCGACGGCTGGGCGATGTACAGCTGGCGCGAGGCCTCGGCGACGCTGCCGGCCTCCACGGTGGTGACGAAATACTTGAGTTGTCGCAAGGTATAGGAAGCCACAGGTACCTCTCTGGCGCTGTCTGGGCGCTCGGGGATTTTGCCTGTCACTGTAACGTGCGGCCTGGCTGCCGGGGGATCGGCCGATGAAGGATTTACCTATGGCTTGAGCATGTTTTTTGTAGCCGGCGACTGGCGCCCTGTGAAGCCTGCCACTGGTCAAATAGGCCCGAGCGTCTTTACTAAGAGTGAACGAGCCCCGCAAACGGTGTGTGCCTATGAAGATCGTGGTCACCAGCATCCTTGTCGACGACCAGGCCAAGGCCTTGGCTTTCTATCACTACGTGCTCGGTTTCATGCCCAAACATGACATCCCCCTGGGCCGGCACCGCTGGCTGACCCTCACCTCACCTCACGACCCCAATGGCGTCGAGCTGCTGCTCGAACCCGATGCCCACCCCGCAGCCAAGGTGTACAAGGCAGCGCTCAAGCAAGACGGCATTCCCGTCACCTCATTCGGCGTGCGCGACATCCAGGCCGAGTACACCCGGTTGTGCGCGGCCGGCGTGCAATTCACCCAACCCCCCACAGTGGTGGGGCCGGTCACTGTGGCAGTGTTCGACGACACCTGCGGCAACCTGATCCAGATCGCCCAGAAACACTAGCAACCGCCCGCCCGGCGGGCACCTGTGGCCCGCCCTCCGCTAGCGTTGCCATTGCTCACTTGCGCACCTGACAAGGAAAACAAATGCGCCACGAATTCAGTGAAGTCCTCAACGACCTGATCGATTACTTCCTGGTCGGTGACATCCAGCTACTCGAACGCTTCAAGCAGGAAAACGGCCTGGCCGACGACCTGGCCCACGCATTCACCCATGACGACAGCGGCGATCAGGCAGTACGCGAAGGCGTGGTGCTACCCATGGCGGGCATCGACAACCTGCCCTACCGGATCATCTTCACCCTCGATGGCCACCCACCCGCCCTGCGGGAACCGGGCAGCCGGCTGAAGCATCAGCGTTCTGGGTATGTACTGCACGTCGAGCACCGTGCGGTGATGCTTTATACCTGGCGCATCCTGCAGCACTTCACCAACAAGACCCTCGGCGACCTGCTGGCACGCTACCAGGCGCCGGGGAGGCCGATCATCGAGCTGGAAAATGGCTGGTACGACGTGGAGGTGCTCGGCGGTGCGGTGGTGCGCGACGGGCTGTACGAGCCGGCGTTCGAGTTCGTCTTGAGCAAGCGCTGGAGCCGGGCTGAAGCCGCAGAGGTAGATACCGGGTACGCCTTTACCCTGCGGGGCTATTTCGACTGACGCCGCTTCCCGCCATGCGCCCTTGCAGGGGCGCCCGTGCCAGGGCGCTCCTGCATACAGCGACAGGATCAGGTGTGGCTGATGTCCCGGTCCTTGGTCTCCGGCATGAAGAAGATCCCCAGCACCGCCGTCATCAGCGCGATCACGATCGGGTACCACAAGCCGTAGTAGATATCCCCGGTCGCCGCCACCATGGCAAACGCCACCGTCGGCAGGAAGCCGCCGAACCAGCCGTTGCCGATGTGGTACGGCAGCGACATCGAGGTGTAACGGATGCGCGCCGGGAACAGCTCCACCAGCCAGGCCGCAATCGGCCCGTAGACCATGGTCACGTAGATCACCAGGATGGTCAGCAGCAACAGCACCATCGGATAATTGATTTTCGCAGGGTCGGCCTTCTCGGGGTAGCCCGCCTCTTTCAGCGCACCGCCAAGGGTGGCGGTGAAGGCATCGTTCTGCGCCTTGAAGTCGGCTGCGGCCAAGCTGCGGCCGTCAAAGCTCGGGATCACCCGCTCGCCGATACGGATCTGCGCCACACTGCCAGGCTCGGCTTTTTCGTTGGAGTAAGGGATCGCGCGCTTGGCCAGCACACTCTTGGCAAGGTCGCAGGAGCTGGTGAATTTGGCCTTGCCCACCGGGTCGAACTGGAACGCGCACTGGCCGGGGTCAGCCACCACCACTACCGGGTTCTGCTCCTGGGCGACGAACACGTCGGGGTTGCCGTACTCGGTCAGCGCCTTGAAGATCGGGAAGTAGGTCAGCGCCGCGATGATGCAGCCAGCCATGATGATCTTCTTGCGCCCGATGCGGTCCGACAGGCTGCCGAAAATGATGAAGAACGGCGTGCCGATCAGCAGCGAACCGGCAATCAGCAGGTTGGCGGTCTGTGGGTCGATCTTCAATGTCTGCAACAGGAAGAACAGCGCATAGAACTGCCCGGTGTACCACACCACGGCCTGGCCGGCGGTACCGCCGAGCAGCGACATGATCACCACCTTGAGGTTCTCCCAGCGGGCGAACGATTCGGTCAGTGGCGCCTTGGACGCCTTGCCCTCGGCCTTCATCTTCAGGAACACCGGCGACTCGTTGAGCTGCATGCGGATGTACACCGAGATGGCCAGCAACAGGATCGACAGCAAGAACGGAATGCGCCAGCCCCAGGCTTCGAAGGCCTCGGTGCCCAGGGCCGTGCGGCAAGCCAGGATCACCAGCAGCGACAGGAACAGGCCCAGGGTAGCGGTGGTCTGGATCCAGGCGGTAAAGAAGCCACGCCGGCCCTTGGGCGCATGTTCGGCCACGTAGGTTGCCGCCCCTCCGTATTCACCGCCCAGTGCCAGGCCTTGCAGCAGGCGCAGGGTGATGAGGATGACCGGCGCCGCCACGCCGATCGTCGTATAGCTGGGCAGTAACCCGACCAGCGCGGTGGACAGGCCCATGATGACGATGGTGATCAGGAAGGTGTGCTTGCGCCCGATCAGATCGCCCAGGCGGCCGAACACGATGGCGCCAAACGGCCGCACGGCAAAGCCTGCGGCAAACGCCAACAGGGCGAAGATGAACGAGGTGGTCTCGTTGACGCCGGCAAAGAAGTGCTTGGCGATGATCGCGGCCAGTGAGCCGTACAGGTAGAAGTCGTACCATTCGAACACTGTGCCCAGGGACGAGGCGAAGATAACCTTGCGCTCCTCCCGGGTAATACCGCGTTGGGGCGCGCTACTGCCCGTGGATGCGCTGTCGATAACCGCCATGGGTTGCCTCCGTCTTGTTGTTATCCCAGGCCGGAGCACCTCACACCCATTTCACCGTCGCACCCAGGCCCTAGGGCTTTCATTGGTTGCGCGAAGCACGACGAGGCGGGCCGCCTCGGATCGCAGCAAGTATCTGAAGCATAATCGGCTTTACCGGGATATCCACCCGCCGTGATGGCGAACTGGCACAACGGGCGCGTCATTGCCTTTTCGGCGCCTCGGGCGACGGAATCGGCCCTTTGAGCTCGACCTGGTTGCCGTCCGGGTCAAAGCAATACAACGACAACCCCTCGCCCTCGGCGCCGTAGCGCTTCTCGGCAGGCTCCACCTGCACCCCCGCAGCGCGCAGGTAAGCGGTCAATGCCTGTTCATCGAAGGGTTCGATACGCAGGCAGAAATGATGCAGGTTGCGCCCCTCTGCGCCCGGCGCAGCGCCACCGGGCTGCCCCAGCACACCGTCCAGCGTGACCAGGTCGATCATCGCCGCCCCCGTGGCCAGGTGGACCATGCCCAGGTCTTCACGCACCCTGCT
Source organism: Pseudomonas sp. SWRI68 (assembly GCF_014269165.1). NCBI lineage: Bacteria > Pseudomonadati > Pseudomonadota > Gammaproteobacteria > Pseudomonadales > Pseudomonadaceae > Pseudomonas > Pseudomonas sp. SWRI68. The sequence goes on from NZ_JABWRU010000027.1 coordinate 42,438, forward strand.
GACTGTGCAGCCGAGCACATCCACATAGAAGGCGATGCTGCGCGGCAGGTCGCTGACCCGCAGCACAAGGTGGTCGATGTGCTTGATGGCGAACGGTCGCATGTGGGGGCTCCTTGTGGCGTCTGCGCGAGGTGAACCGCCACCATAGCCCAGTACCCGGCGCGCTGGCCATTGCCCGCTACTCGTTGACCAACCGCTGCAGTACCCCGCCTTCGTGCCGCGCCAACAACCGCAGAAGCTGATCGACCAGGGCCCGATCGGGCGACTCCAGGTGGAAGTGGTGCCCGCCGGGGTGCAAGGAAACCTTGGCATGGCTGGGCAAGGCCGCCTCACGCTGGGCAAAGGCGTTACCGCTGAAAGCGCCTTGCCGACCGAACATCAAGTACAGCGGGCAGCGGATCTGGCCGAGCAGGTCACAGGCTTCGCGCTCGGTCAACGGCATGGGCTCGGGCAGCACCAGGCGCGGGTCGTGGCGCCAGCAATAGCCATCGCTGAGCTGCAACAGGTCGCGTTGCGCCAGCAGCCGTGCGGCGCCCTCCGACAGCTCGCCATCCAGGCGCGTGCGCCGCTGCTCCAGGGCAGAGGCGAGGCTGTCGAAACGGCTCGCATCGGGCTCGGAGAAACCCTGCAACTGGCTGCGCTGAACCATGCGCTTGAGCCGATAGGCGCGGGCCAGGTGCTGTACGCGGTCATCCTCGGCGACCGTGAACGGCGCCCCCATGCCATCGAGGAAAACCATGCTGGCGATACCGCTGGTCATGGCCGCCAGCAGCGATGCGACACCGGTGCCCATGCCGTGCGCCAGCACATGAAATTGCGCCAGGCCCAGGGCGTCGGTCACCGCCAGCATGTCCTCGGCGTGCTCCCACAGGTAGTAGCCACTGTCGTGGCGACGATGGTCCGAACGGCCATGGCCAACCAGGTCGGGGGCCACCACGAAACAGCCATCGAGCATCGGTGCCAGGCGCTCGAACGAGGCGGCGTTGTCCAGCCACCCATGCAGGGCCAGCACGGGAATGCCGTCCTCCGGGCCCCAGCAGCGTATGGCAATCTGGATGCCATTGAGGTCAAGCAGGTGATCCTTGGGTGTTGCACGCATGGGTACGCTTCCTGACTTGAAGCCTGGCACGACCCCACCAGGCCGAATACGCCGCCGGCCTCTTCGAAGCAGATCGCCAGCGACAACCCTCGCGCCGGGCCGCACGGGGCTCCGACAGGTTACCTTGGCGTAACGGCAGGCGACTGATTGGCCCGTCACCGACTGTGACTTAGCCGTCACCGACCCCCAGGTTCAAACCCGTGCCCCCATGCACGTCACTGGCCGCGCAGGTCCTCGAAGAAGGCCTGCCGGCCATCCACCTGGCCCGACGCCCGGGGCGCCGCCGGCGCTTCGCTGTTGGCCGCTTCCACATGCCAATAGCAGTGCCTGACAGCACGCGTGACCGCCACGTAGGCCAGCCGCTGGACCTCTTCCTTCTGCGCCGTATCGAATGCCTGGGCATCACCGGGCTTACCAAGGCCGGCCAAGCGATACACCTGGTTCTTGTAGGGCGAACTGGTCAGGTATTGGCAGTCGCCGAGCATGAACACCGCATCGGCCTGCAAGCCTTTGGCGCTGTGATAAGTCAGCTGCCGCAGCCGACGCTGCTCGGCGGGCAATCCAGCCTCGGCGTGCAGCACCGCTTGCAGGTGTTCGTTCATCAGGGCTTTGTCGCTGCCCTTGCGGTACAGCATCATCACCGACTCGCCACGTTGATAATGCTCGATCAGGGTCTCGCCCAGCGCCGCCTCATCACGGTCGAACACCTTGACCGGCGAGCCCGGCAACTCGGCTGCAGGCCCACTGGCCCGGGCCTTCTTGCCGGTGATCGCCGGGGTGCCCTTGACCAGGAACTCGGCAGCGTCGATCACCTGCTGCTGGCAGCGGTAGTTCTCGACCATCATCACCCGGGTGTTGGCCGGCGACACGAATGCCTTGGTGAACTCCATGAAGTACTTCGGCGAACTGCCGCGCCAGCCATAGATCGATTGCCAGTCGTCCCCCACACACAACAGCGAGGAATGCTGGGCGTTACGACCGGTGTGCATCGACGGCCCGCGCCGGCGGATCTCGGCAAGGCTGGCACGCAGCCAGCTGACGATCTGCGGCGAAACGTCCTGGAACTCGTCGATCATCAGGTGCGCCAGCGGCCTGAGCAAGGGGTCGGGCAGCAGTTGCAGGTTTTCCGGGTTGTTCTCGCCAAACAGGGCGAACATGCGGTTGTAGCTCATCACCGGTGGCGACTGGCTCAGCAGATGTGCCTCCAGGGCTTTCCAGTACAAGGCCAACGCTTCGAAGAACAGGCCGTCGCTGTCGCCTGCCGGGAAGCTCATCGCCGCCACGGCGCTGCTCACGTCAAGGCCCAGGTTTTCGATGAAGTTGGCGGCGCCGACAAAGGCGTCGAGCAGCGGTGCCGGGGCCAGTTCACCCTTGACCTTGTATTCGAACCCGGGGCCGGCCACCGCATCACCGGCCAGGGACGCAGCCAAACGCCGGGCGGCTGCATAGTTGTCCAGCCAGATCAGGGGCTTGTCGCAGAACGCCTGCAACAGGGTGCGCTTGACCGCCCACTCGGCACGCACCGCCAGCTTGGCGCCGGGGCGCTGGTACTGCGCGCTCTCTGCGGGGTCGAAGCCCAGCACCACCCAGGCACCCTGCCCCTGCAGGCGGCCATGCACATGGAAGCGGCTGCCGCGGATTTCGAGCGTGTCGCGACACGGCTCGATGCCCTTGATCGGCCAGGCACCTGCAGCGAACCACAGGTCCTCGATCACATCGCACAGCTCTTCGTCGCGCTGGGCGGCCAACTGCGTCACCTGCGCACGCTTTTGCACATCGGGGTGGTTGGGGTCCAGCGGCTTGAGCTGCAACGCCTCGCTGCGCAACAGGCCAACAAGCTCGGCGAAACGCGGGTTCTCGCCCAGCAAGGTGCTGTAGCAGAGGTTGAGCTGCTGGCGTTGCGCATCGTTCAGGCGCAGGTCGAACGGGTTGCTCTCGGCCTCGGCCTCACGGCCGGCCGGCATCTCGTTGCCCAGCGTCTCGAACGCACGCACCTGGCCAAAGCCTGGCAGGCTGCGTACCAGCGGCAAGATGCGCGAATGGAAGGTGCGCACCAGCTCACGGGCAAGCGCGGGCTGCAGGTCGATCTGCCACAAGGCGAACACCTGCAACAGGCGCTTGATGAAGTCTCTGCGCGACTCGCGGGTGAAGGTGACCACGGTCATCGCATCCAGCTCGTAGCCCAGGTAATGGCGCAGCAGCAGAATCCGCAGTACCAGCGAGGTCGACTTGCCCGCCCCGGCCCCGGCCACCACACAGGTGGAGGGGGTGTCGCTGAAAATCAGCTTCCACTGCGCCGCACTGGGTTGCGCTTCGGCCGGCAGGCGCTGCGCCACATCTGCCTTGAAGCGCTTTTTCAGTTCGGCGGTCAACGGCAGGCGCCAGTCGTCGAAAAGGTTGTTGTCCTGGCCGGGCACGGCGGCGGTATCGGGGCGGGTATCGCGAATGACCAGCACCTGTCGCCCCGCCTCGTAGCCTTCTACCCGCCCGCGCTCGAAGCCTTCACGCACACCGTCTTCATGGCCACTGCGCTGCCCCGTGGCATGGCCGAGGAACCAGGAGTCGCGATGCTGGGCTTGCAGGCGGCTCAGGCCTCGGCCCAGCAGGCGGGCGGCCAGGCGGCGAAACCAGGGTAACTGGGCAGGTGGGGTCAGGTCGGCAGGCGCCTGGGGATGCTCGTGGGCCACGGTCACTCCGATGGAAAACAAATCAGCGTGCCATGTTCGCCGCATCTACTAAAAATCACCAGCGAATGCTTGCAGATCAGTGGATTAGGCGATGAAACGGATAAAACACCGCACCCAGAACAATCAATTTAATTGATTATATTTAGCCGATATTTACGCTTATTTTCGATCTTTCTTTGACGCATCATGGCCCCATTCCACCCATTCAAGGAGCACGACCATGCTGCAACTGCGACCCTTCGAAAGCCTCGGCCACGCCAACCACGGCTGGCTCGATGCCCATCACCATTTCTCGTTTGCCGAGTACTACGACCCCGCCCGTATGCACTGGGGCAACCTGCGAGTCTGGAACGACGACCTGATTGCGGCTGGCAGCGGTTTCCCGTCGCACCCGCACCGGGACATGGAAATCATCACCTATGTCCGTGAAGGCGCGATCACCCACCAGGACAGCCTGGGTAACAAAGGCCGTACCGAAGCGGGTGATGTGCAGGTAATGAGTGCAGGCTCCGGCATCGTCCATAGCGAGTACAACCTGGAGGACGTCGATACGCGCATCTTCCAGATCTGGGTGGTGCCTGAGCGGGTGGGCGATGCGCCGACCTGGGGCAGCCGGCCCTTCCCTAAAGGAGAACGTGGCGAAGGCTTCGTGACCCTGGCCAGTGGGCGTGCAGGTGACGAAGACAGTTTGCAGATTCGTACCGATGCACGGTTGGTGGCTGCGACGTTGCAGGCGGGGGAAAGCGCCGAGTACCGCTTTGATGCCGGGCGCCGTGGTTATCTGGTGCCGGCCAAGGGGGTGGTGGAGGTCAACGGAGTGCGCGTCAAGGCACGTGATGGGCTGGCCATCGAGCAAGAAGCAGTGTTGCGGGTTACGGCCATCGAAGACAGCGAGATCGTGCTGGTGGATGTTGCCTGAGGATCTGGGGCTGCGAAGCGGCCCCAAAATTCCGCCTCAACACAATCACCGCAGGGGCATTGGCGCCAAACGCCAGCCTGCACTAGCGTTGTGCTATCCAGCCAACCCCCTGCCGTTGATGCGGAGCAAACACCCAACATGCCGGATATGCGCCCGAACCCGACGCAGAACCTGGAATATCGCGCCGAGCGCCCGATCTTTCACGCCTTTGTGGAGCAAGCAAAGCACTCGCCCGATGCCACCGCCATCATCGCCCACGACGCCACCTGCAGCTACGGCCAGCTAGACCGCATCAGCCAGGGCATTGCCACGTACCTGCTGGAAAACGGCGCCAATGGCACCGATCGGCTGGTAATCGTCGCCAGCCGTGGTGCCGCGCTGGTGTATGCCATGCTCGGCGCCTTGCGCGCCGGGCTGACCTTTACCGTGGCCGACGCCGCTTACCCTGCTGCGCGCATTGCGCAGATCATCCACACCCTTCAACCAGCCTTTGTCTTGCGCTGTGGCGATGCCCAGGTCGAGCCAAGCCTTGCCCGCACCGTCAACGTGCCGCCCTGCCCCGACCAAGCACTGCAACACATCGCCAGCAAGCAGTCGCCCCTGCCCGAGGTTAGCCCCGCGCAGCCGGCCTATATCATCTTCACCTCAGGCAGCACTGGCGAACCGAAGGGTATCATCACCCACCACGCGCCCCTGGTGCATTTCATCGACTGGCATGTGCAGCAGCAGGGTTTTACCCGCGGCGACTGTTTTTCCCTGCTCTCGGGCCTGGGCCACGACCCGGTCTACCGGGACGTGTTCACGCCGTTGTCGATCGGCGCAACGGTCGTCTGCCCGGCCCAGGCAACCCTGACCGACCCGTCGCGCCTGGCCGCCTGGATACACCACCACGGCCTGTCGGTCATCCACCTGACCCCGCCCCTGGGCAAGCTCATCGAAACCGGCGCGCGCATGAACGGGCAAGTGTTCGAGCGCCTGCGCTACCTGTTCTGGGGCGGCGATGCACTCAGCCCTACGCTGTACCAGCAGGTGTGCGCGATTGCGCCCAACGCCAGCAGTGTGAACTTCTACGGCACCACCGAAACGCCGCAGGCCATGGCGTACCACCCACTCGACCCGGGCGCCGACAACAGCCGCATCCCTTTGGGCAAAGGCATAGACGGCGCGCAGCTGTTGATCATCGATGAAGCCAACCGCTTGGTCGAAGCAGGCGAAGTCGGGGAAATCCTGATCCGCAGCCCCTACCTGTCGCTAGGCTATTGGGGTGACCCGGCACTGACCGCAGAAAAGTTCGTGGCCAACCCCTTCACCGGCGCCCAGGCCGACCGCTGCTACCGCACTGGCGACCTCGGCACTTACCTGGCCGATGGCAGCGCCAGCTTCCTGGGGCGCGGCGACAGCCAGGTGAAAATTCGTGGCCACCGCATCGAACTGGCGGAAATCGAAAATGCCCTGTGCCAGCATCCGTGCATCAAACAGTGCGTGGTACTGGCCAACCACGACAACGCGACGGTCAGGCTGGTTGCCTATTGCGTTGCCGAGCAACCCGTAGCCACCGCTGAACTGCGCCAAGCCATGGCGGGCATGCTGCCCGACTACATGGTGCCGGCGATGTTCCTGTTCGTGCCCGGCATCCCCCTCACACCCAACGGCAAGGTCGACAAACGCGCCTTGCCAGCGGCGTTCGACAGCAGCGACACCCTCGACAACACGGCCACGCGGCCCCTGTCACCGCTCGCCCTGAAACTGACCGACGCTTGGTCACAGATCCTGCAGGCCCCGCGCATCGATGCCCGGCTCAGCTTCGTGGAGCTCGGCGGCGATTCATTGTCGTTCGTGCGCGCGTCGATGGTGCTGGAAGAACTGATCGGCCACCTGCCGGATCGCTGGGAAATGATCCCGGTCCAGGACCTGGCCGAACTGGCCGAGCAGCGCAGCAAGGCCTCGAAGTGGTCGATGCGGGTCATGGAGGTGCCGGTTTTCCTGCGGATGATCGCCATCATCCTGATTGTGGTTGGCCACCTGGAGGTGTTTTCCGAATGGCGGATCGTAGGCGAGACGTCGGTGCTGTTCCTGATCTCTGGCATCAGCCTGGCCAGGTTCCAGTTCAAGGCCATCGACGAGCGCGGTGACGCCCGTATGCTGGTCAAGTCGGTGGCAGCCATCGCGGTGCCGACCATTGCCTATACGGCGTTGGTTCAGGCGCTGTTCGACCAGGTACATTGGCAATCGCTGCTGTTGATCTCCAACTGGTTCCCCCCCGACAAGGTCGGTATCTTCGCCTACTGGTACATCGAAGTGCTGGTGCAGATGATCCTGGTCATTGGCCTTGTGTTGTCGTTCAAACGCGTGCGCAAGGCGATCCTTGCCAACCCGTTCCGCTGGCTGACCATGGCCGCCTGCGCGCTGGTGGTGGCGGATCTGCTGCTCAGCCATTTCGTCTTCGACGCCACGGCCCTGCTCAACCGCGTGCCCCAGCATTACCTGGCGGTGATGGTGCTGGGCATGGCGATTCACTACGCCGACTCGACGCTGCGCAAAGGCGTCGCCAGTGCAGTGGCGGTACTGCTGATTGCCGAGCTGGACCTGGTGGCCATTGCCGGCATCGGCTGGCAAGCGTTTGCCAGTTACTTCGATATTGCCCTGCCGGCGATGCTCGCCTTGATCTGGTTCCGCGCTGTGCCCGTGCCGGGCGTGGTTGCCAGGGCGGGGGCGATGATCGCGTCGTCGACCTTGTTCATCTACCTGACGCACTTCCAGTTCCAGTCGCTGGCGCGCCACATCTACGATCAGCCGTTGTTCGCGGTGGCCCTGGCGCTTGTCGGTGGCGTAGTGCTGAGCTACTGCTGGAACACCCTGCTGCGCAGCGTACTGACACGCTGGCACGTGAGCAGGAAGGCGCGCGCAGCGCAGGCCTTGGAACGCGTGACTTCCTCTTGAACAAGGCAATGCCCGCCCGCTGGTGATTGCCAAGCCTGAAACAGTTTGCATAAAATGCGAACCATTAACATTTGCAACTCTTTTCAGGCGGCATGGATGAGCACCCCGGACGTAGCCCTCAATTCCCAGGTCAGCCAGCTCTACCGTGCGCAGAGCAAATGGCTGCACGGCTGGCTGACACCTAGGGTCAACTGTACCCACCTGGCCGCGGACTTGGTCCAGGACGTGTTCGTTCGCGTGATGACGGCCGCCGATGCGGCGGCCAAGCTCGAAGCGGTCCGCGAACCCAAGGGCTACCTGGCCACGATCGCCCGTCGCCTGATGATCGACCACCTGCGCCGGGTGCACCTGGAGCGGGCCTGGCTGCAGGTACTGGCCGAGCAACCCGAAGCCTTGGATATCTCGGCCGAACAACGCTTTTCGCTGCTGCAAACGTTGTTTGAACTGGATGCGATGCTGGCAGCGCTTGGCGCCAATGTGCGGGAGGCATTCTTGCTGTCGCAGGTCGATGGCATGCCGTACAAACGCATCGCCGCCCAGTTGGGCGTCTCTGAAGTGACGGTGCGCCGCTACATTGCCAAAGCGGCGGAACACTGCATGATCTACAGCCTGACCCACGGCCAGTGAGCATGGCTTTGAGTGCCGAGCAGCGCACAGCCCTGCGTCAGGCCGCGCATTGGTACAGCCAGCTAAACAGCGGTGAAGTGCAGCCCAGCGACCATAGCGCCTGGCAGTCATGGCTGAACGCTGCGCCCGCCAATGCCTGGGCCTGGCAGCAGGCCGAACGTTTGCAGACCCGCATGAGCGCAACCCCTGCCCCGGCCACCAGCCGTGTACTGTCGCTGGCGGCGCATGGCCGCCACGCCACCCGCCGCCGCGTGGTCAAGGCCGGGCTGGTGCTGCTGGGTGGCAGTGCACTGGGCTTGGGTAGCTATCGCGAAATGCAGTATTCACCGTTGCTGGCTGATGTACGCAGTGGCGTGGGTGAACAGCGCTCACTGACCCTGAAAAACGGCAGCACGCTGCTGCTCAACAGTGACTCGGCAGTTGATATCGATGACACCCGCGAACAGCCGTATGTGCGGCTGCGCCAGGGCGAGATCATGGTCGAGGTGCCAGAGCAGCAACGCTGCAGCGTGGTGACCCGGCACGGCAGCATCGCGGCTGGCCACAGCCGCTTTTGCGTGCGGCTGTTCGATGACGCCAGCAAGCTCGATGTGTTTGGCCAGCAGGCACGTGTGACGCTCGCCTCGGGCCAGGCCATGGAGGTGCACGGCGGCCAGAGCTGCCAGTTCGATGGCAAGGGCTTTTCGGCTGTGCAGACGCTGGCCAACGCCGCAGACGCCTGGAGCAGAGGCTTGCTGATCGTCAATGACCAACGCCTGGACACCTTCGTCACCGAGGTTTCACGGTACCGGCCAGGTTGGCTGCACTTCGCGCCGTCGGTGGCTGGGCTGCGCATCAGCGGCACCTACCGGCTCGATGATACCGAACAGATCTTGCGGGCACTGGCTACCTCCTTGCCGGTGCAGGTGCAGCGCCGCACGCGTTTCTGGGTGACGATTACCGCCGCATGAAATAAACGCAAAATGCCTGATCACTTTCGCGCGGCTCATCCGACTCATAGGTAACCCCAGCTGTGGCTGCCTCTTTACCTTTCCGAGACCTCGACGATGACCTGCCGCTTCACTCTCAGGCCCTTCAGCGCGCCAGACCTGCGCACCTGCCTGCTGTTGACTGTTTTGCTCGGTGGGCCGGGCGCAGCCTGCGCCGCGCAAGCGCATGACTACCACCTGCCGCAAGGGGACCTGGGCGAAACATTGACCCAGTTCGCTGCAGAGTCCGGCATTGTGCTGTCGTTCGACACCCAGTGGACACGCGGTAAACGCTCGCCGGCCTTGAATGGCCAGTACCCGGTCGACCAGGCCCTGCAGATTCTGCTCAGCGGCACAGGCTTGCAGGCCGTCAAGGAAAGCGACGGCCGCTACTCGCTGCTGCTCACCACCCAGCAGGGTGACGTGGTTGAACTGGCCCCCAGCCGCATCGACGGCCAAGGCCTGGGCAACATCACCGAAGGCACTGGCAGCTACACCACCGGTGGCTCCACCACCGCAACCAAGCTGCCGCTGACCCTGCGCGAGACGCCCCAGTCTGTCAGCGTGATAACCCGCCAGGCCATCGACGACCACGGCTCGCAAGACATCGGCGAAGTGCTGCGCAACACCCCCGGGGTTTCGGTGCAGGCGTATGACAGCGAGCGCATGGAGTATTCCGCGCGCGGCTTTGCCATCACCAACTACCAGTACGATGGCGTCAACACCATCTATGACGGCGTCTACGACGAGGGTGCGACCCATGTCGACATGGCCGCCTACGACCGCGTGGAAGTCATCAAGGGCGCAACCGGGCTGATGACCGGCTCTGGCGACCCCTCCGCCACGGTCAACCTGATCCGCAAGAAGCCTACCCACGACTTCAAGGCCTCGATCACCGCCAGCGCTGGCTCCTGGGACAACTACCGCACCGAAGGTGACATTTCCGGCCCGCTCAATGCCAGCGGCAGCGTGCGCGGCCGCTTCGTCGGCGCCTACCAGGACCGCAAGTCGTACCTGGATCACTACAAACAGAAGAAGGACGTCTACTACGGCATTCTCGAAGCCGACCTGACGCCCGACACGCTGCTCACCTTCGGCATCGACAACCAGACCACCACCCCGCGCGGCTCGTCCTGGACCGGTAACCCGACGTACTTCTCCGACGGCAGCCGCACCGACTTCTCGCGCTCGCACAACCCGGGGGCCGACTGGAGCCGCCGCGACTTCCAGTCCACCACCTACTTCGGCTCGCTGGAGCAGGCGCTGGCCAACGACTGGAAGGTCAAGCTCAGCCTCAACCACATGATCAGCGACCATGACACCCGCCTGGCATCAGCCAGTGGGGGCAACCCCGACGCCACGACCGGCGAAGGCATGTTCTTCTATTGGGGGCGTTGGGAAGGGCATCGTGTGCAGAACACCGCAGACCTGAGTGTGTCGGGGCCCTTCACCCTGTTCGGCCGTCAGAATGAGCTGGTCGCAGGCTTCATGACCTCGCATTCGCGCCTGACCGGCGACACCTACGACGGCAGCGCCTTCGCCCAGGTACCGGGCTCGATCTTCGACTGGAACGGCAAGGTTGCGGAACAGGACTTCCCGAAGAACGGCGATTACACCACCACCCAGAGCCAGAACGGCGCTTACGTGGCCACCCGCCTGAAGCCGACCGACAACCTCTCGGTGATCCTCGGCACCCGGGTCAGCACCTTCAAGTACAACGACGACCAGGACTACTACCCGACCTCGCCCCTGGATGACACCCACGCCAGCTACAAGCAGCACGGCGTCGTCACCCCTTACGCCGGCGTGGTCTATGACCTGGACGACACGTACTCGGTGTACGCCAGCTACACCTCGATCTACCAGCCGCAAGTCTACAAGGACGTCAGCGGCGCCACCCTCGACCCGGTGGAAGGCGATGGTTATGAGGCAGGCCTCAAAGCCGCCTATTTCGATGGCAGGCTGAACGCCACGCTGGCGTTCTTCCGTATCGAACAAGACAACGTCGCCTCTTCGGTGGGCACCAACCCGGTCACCAACGAGGGCATCTACACCGCCATCGACGGTGCCACCACCCAGGGCGTCGAACTGGAACTGGCAGGCGAACTGGCCCCGGGCTGGAACATCACCGCCGGTTACACCTACGCCCGTACGCGCGACGCTGACGACAACCGCCTGTTCGGCTTCCCGCTGGCGACCACCAAGCCTGAGCATGTGGCGCGGCTGTTCAACACCTACCGGTTGCCCGGCGTATTGGACCGCATCACAGTCGGCGGTGGGCTGCGCTGGCAGAGTGGGTTCTACGGCAGCATCTACAGCCCGGCCGCCAACGACTACACACGCATCAAGCAAGGCGGTTACACCCTGGTGGACCTGATGACCCGCTACCAGTACAGCGAGCACCTGAGCTTCACGGTCAATGCCAACAACGTGTTCGACAAGGTGTACCTGACCGGGCTTGGCAACTTCGGTACCACCTACTATGGCGAGCCACGCAACCTGATGGTCACCACCCGCTGGGACTTCTGAGCAAGCCCCCACCTGCAGCGCCCCTCATGAATCAATGGCTACGTATTGATCCAGGAGGCGGCGCTGCAGGGGCGGCCAGATCGGGCTAGCTGGCCTGTACGATGATCTGGCTCTGCAGGTCCCTGACCATCGCCTCGATGGCCGGCTTCATGGCGGCAAAATCTTCAGGTGAGCAGACCACATCCGGGCGGCTGAACTTGAAATGCCGCTCGATCACTACGGCATTGCCCTCCTGGGCATACTGCGCGCTGTACTCAACGTTGGCGTCCTGCAGACGCACTTGTTTGGGGATCGCCAGCACACTGACCTCAGGCGGGAATTCGAAGCGCGACTTTTCCACGGTGTCATTGGAAATGCACACGAAGCGCTGGCTGCGTTCCTTCTCCATGGCAAAGCTGTAGACGTTCTGCGAGATACCCCCCGCCAGGCTGCTCAAGGCCACCATGCCCACAGGCCCTGGCAGGTTGACGAGGTTTTCCGTGCGCCCATCGACGGTGCTGACAAAGTCGCCATTGGCGTTGCTCGGGCGCACCTCGAAGGTACCGCTGCCACGCTGCCCATAGGCACCGAGCACCTTCTCGACGAGCAGGTCGCGGTCCGCCGGTTTCATCGATTTCACACCATAGCGGCTGACCTCGCTGGCCCAACCCTGCACGGTCGCGACGTTGGTGAAGTCTGCGCCACCATCGCCCTTGACCTTGAACTGCAAGTCACTGGAAACCTTGTTGAGCTGGATGGCCGGGGTTCGCCCGAACTCACCCGTCGCGGTCAGCAGCACCCGCTTGTTCAACACGGCCAACGGCAGGTAGCCCGCGGCGATCGACGGGTCGGTGGAGTCCAGGTACAGGTCCAGGCTCGGCACATAGGTGATCACATGGTTCAACACCCCCAGCGCGGGCACCTTGGGGAACACGTAGGCGTTGCCCAGGTTGATCAGGGCTGGCGTGCTTTTGATCCCCGCCGCCGTCAGCAGCGCCTCAAGCAGGGCAACATGGTCCTTGCAGTCACCGTAACGGTTGTCCAGCACGGTTTGCGCCGCGTGCGGCACTACCCCACCGGCGCCGACATACACGGCGACATAACGGATGTTTTCACGCACCCAGTCACTGAGCGTCAGTGCCTTTTCCCGCGTGGTGGGCAAATGGGCCGTGAGGCGTTGCGCCAACTCGCGGATCGGTGCCGTGACCTCGACCTTGGCGCGTGCCTGGTAGGCCTGGGCGAACGCTTTGAAATCGGTGAATGTCGACACCGCCAGGTAGTGCCCGTAGTCCAGGTAGGACACCGCACTCGCCTCGATCCGCGCACGGTCCGCCGGCACGTAATCCCAGCGATAGACCTTGCGCCCTGGCGCAGCCGCCGGCAGCGACGCCTTGAAGTTGCGCGCATCAGCCTGCAGGGGCATGCCCTCAGGCATGTCATAGATGAGCGTGAACTGCCCGACCGGGTGGAATTCCGGCACGGTGATGTCTTCGTACTGGCCAGGGAACAGCGGCGTGAAGCGGTTGCGCTGATAACGCAGCACCAGACGGTCCCCCACCGCAACCTCAGGGAAGATGATCACCTTGTTGACGCTGTCCTGAAACATCGGCGCCTGCGCGGATGCCTGCTCCTGCTGCTCCTTGATGTGCGCGGCATCCACCATCACCTTGCGCCCATCGGGCTTTTGCGTGTACGCCTCGATCACATCCAGGGTTTCCAGCGACCGGTTGTAACTCACCGGGCGCTGGGCACTGGCCTTGATCGCGCGCTCCTCGTTGATCAACAGCACACTGTCGACGTCCAGACGATTACTGCCATCCATCTGCACCACGAAGGTCTGCTCGACCTTTTCCAGGGTCGCGGAGTGGTCGGTGCCGTCGGTGAAGGCGTGCGCCAGGGCGCACCAATTCATGGCAACCGGCAGCAGCACAGCCACAAGGTAAGACTTTTTCAGCATGGAGATCCTTCTCGATCCAGGTGTATCAAAGTTGCCATCAATCGACAATGATACTCATTGACGAATGACGATGGCAAAATGATTGCACCGCTAGCGCCTTTTGCCCTCACCCGTGCAGCGAGGCCAGCACTTCAGCAGCGGTCGTCACTTGGCCAAAGTGATGCTTCCACAGGTCGATGCCCAACTGGCCGGACCTGTCCAGCGATGACCCTACCGTCATGTCGGTCACCAGCGTAGGCGCCAGCCCTGCATCGAACAGGGCGAAGCCAGCGGCAAGCACGCAGGTTTCGGTTTGCATGCCACACACCAGTACCCGCTCCACGCCCAGCTGCTTGATGTACTCGAGGGTTTCGACGGTCTGCCCGTAGCCATGCTTGACGAACACCTGGTCCGCCTCGATCAGGCTCTCGTCCTCGGCCGCCGGGTGCCAGCCAAGCTGGCGCTGAAACGGCGTGACCTGCTCATCGTGCAGTTCGACCGAGGCGACGGTCGGGATGTTCGCCGACAACCGCCGCAAACCGTCTACCAACCATTCGGGCGGGCTGAAGGTGGATTGAACATCGACGATAAGCAAAACCTGGCGCATAGGGCTCTCCGGCCACGGGCAAAAGGCGCCAAGTATAACGTGGCGCCCGTGCTGGGGTTTGTTGATAGCACGGGCGCTCTACCCTCATCGAGGCTGCCGACGATGCGCCCTGCATCGTATACGGTGCATTTTTCTGAAAACTGCCTTATATGCATCGTATTTGATTCATAAGAACCTGCAGTTTTTACATCGCGCACGCACGCGTAGAGGTGAACAATAATGGACTTGCGATCAACCATACGACTCGCCCAGCCCGAGGACGTCGAGGCGCTTTTTGCGCTGGACGCGATCGCTCGGGGTGATCGGCAACGGCAAACATTCATTGCAGACGCGGTCGCCTACGGCCAATGCTGGGTGGCCGCAGACGCGCACGATACATCCCAGCTGACAGGGTATGGCGTGCTCAACGATACCTTCTTCGATCAACCGTTCATTGCGCTGGTCGTGGTGAAGGAATCGGCACGCCGCCGCGGTATCGCGGCGGCCATCATGCGCACACTGGAGTCGCAGTGCCGGGGTGGCAAGCTGTTCACGTCGACCAATGCTTCAAATGCGCCGATGCAGGGTGTGCTGGCTCAACTCGGTTTCATCAGGAGTGGGCAGATCGACAACCTGGATGACGGTGATCCAGAGCTCATCTTTGTCAAATTCCTCTCCTGAAATCGCGCCGGTCACCAATCGTAGGTCATCTCCACCGAGGCCACGCGCTCCTGGCCGTAGTAGCAACCGAACGCATAGTTGCAGTCCGACACGTATTCGCGGTCGAAGATGTTCTGCACGTTCACGCTGGCCTGCAGACCGCGAAGGCTTGGGTCGAGTTTGCCCATGTCGTAGCTGACGGTGGCGTCGTATACCGCATACGCCGGTACGTCGAACGAGTTGGACGAGTCACCCGGTTTGCGGCCGGTATAGCGTGCGCCTGCGCCGAATGTCAGGCCATTGAGCATGGCCTGGGTGAAGTGGTAATCCACCCACAGCGAGGCCGAAACCGGCGCTTGCGATTCGCTGCGGTTACCTTGGTCGCCATAGTTGCTCTTGGTATAGAACGAGTCGATGTAGGTTGCAGCGGCCAGCACATCGATATTGTCGAGGGTGGACTTGAGCTCCAGTTCAACGCCGCGCGAACGTACCTCGCCATCCTGCGCCTGGTACTGGGGGTTGTCGTCGTCCTGGGTCAGCACGTTCTTCTGCGTGACCTGAAACACCGAGGCGGTCAGCAATGTGCCCTCGGCCGGCTGGTACTTCACCCCCACTTCGTACTGTTCACCCTCGGTCGGTTCAAACGACTTGCCAGCGGAGTCCGTGCCCAGCGTCGGCAAGAACGACTGCGAATAGCTGACGTAAGGCGCCAGACCGAATTCGGTGACGTAGGTCAGGCCGATACGGCCGGTGAACTTGTTGTCACGCTGCGAGGCGATGCTCTTGGCCAGCAGGTCCTTGTTGTCGATTTCGGCCCAGTCCTGGCGGCCGCCCACGGTCAGGATCCACTGGTCCAGCTTGATCTGGTCCTGCACGTACACACCGGTCTGGCGAACCGTGTTGTCCCATTGGGTGTCCAGCACCGGGGTCACGCTGCTGGTGTCGTAGTTGTTCTTGCCATACAGGTCGACCGGCAACACGTTGTAGGCGTTGTAGCCATCGTATTTGCGCGAGAAGTGGCGGTAGTCCACACCTGCGAGCGTGGTGTGCTGCAGCGCGCCGGTGTTGAACCTGTATTCCAGGTTGTTATCGAGGGTGTAGGCGATATTGTGCTGGCGCCAGTCGAGCTTGACCCGGTTGGCCCGGGTGTAATCGACGCTGTCGCCGTCCGAGACGAAGCTACGCAGGTAGAACCCTTTGTAGCGATCCCGCACATCGGTGTAACGCGCCGTCGAACGCACGGCCAGGTCATCGCTGAAGCGGCGAGTGAAGTCATAGCCGAAGATGTACTGGTTGCGCTTGTAATCGTTGTAGTGCGAGTCGCCCGAGAAGAAGTCGCGGTCGATGTGCTGGCCCGTCGGGCCACGCTTGAGCGAGCCGATCATCGGCAGCGACTGGTAATCGGCAGCGCCGTCGTCACGCTGCACCTGCGCCAGCACGGTGAAGGAGGTGTCCTCGTTCGGCGACCAGGTCAGGCTGGGTGCCAGCAGCAGGCGTTCGCTATGGGCGTGGGCCACCTGTTCGTTGCCCTTGTTGGCAACACCGACCAGGCGATAGGTAAACTCGCCCTGCTCATCCAAGGGGCCGCTGGTGTCGAAGGCACCGTTGGCGCGGTTGTAGCTGCCGGCGCCCAGCTTGACCTGGCTACGCTGCTCGCGGGTCGGGCGCTTGGAAACCATGTTGATCAGCCCGCCCGGCTGGTTTTGCCCATAGAGCACCGACGAGGGGCCTTTGAGCACCTCGATGCGCTCCAGGGTGTAGGGGTCGATCTGCGGTGCACCGCCCAGGCTGCCGGCATACGGCACGTATGCGCCGTCCAGGTACAGCGGGGTCGGGGCAAAGCCACGGCTGGTGATTTCGTCGGCAATGGTGTTGCGGTCGGTGAAGCCGCCCGTGGCCAACCCCGGCGTGTAGCGCAGTGCCTGGGTCAGGTTGCGCGCGCCCTGGGCCTGCACCTGGTCGGCGGTGATCACGTTGATGGCCTGGGGTATTTCCAGGATCGGTGTATCGGTCTTGGTGCCTGTCGCACTGCGGGTGGCGACATAGCCGTTTACCGGGCCATAGGCCGATTCCACGGCGGTGCCGGTAATGCTGGTGCTGTCCAGTTGCAGCGTCGCGGCATCGCCGACCATGGGCAGCAGCGAGTAGCTGCCATTGGCCTGGCGCAGCACCTGCAATTTGCTGCCCACGAGCAGTTGGCGCAGGCCGGCCTCGGCACTGTAGCGGCCATGCAAGCCGGGTGAGCTCAGCGATTGGACGTAGGACGGCTCGAAGGAGACCGTCACCCCTGCCGCTGCCGCGAACTGGGTAAGCGCCGAGCCCAGCGGGCCGGCCGGGATGTCGAACGCGGCATCGGCGCGGGCCTGGGCGACGGCGGGCTGGGCAATCATCACCGCAGCCAGCGGGGTCGCCAGGGTGATGCTGAACAGTGCGCGATGGACTGAGCGGGCCAGTGCGGTTTTGGCGGAGTTGATGAGGATGACGGGGGTGCGAGTGTCTGTGGGGAGCATGGTATTCCTTTCGCCCTGCGGCAGTTTTTATGGCATCTGAGGCGCCTCTACTTACAAGTCGAATGAGAATCGGAATCGGTAACCCCCCTTATGTAAAAAAGGGCGCGTTTATGGAATGGGGCTTGGCTGCGATTTTCGGGTTGGGAGATGGGTAAAGGCGACCCTGTGTTTGCCACGGCATTTTCAGCGCCTGTGAGATCGAGCGCCGCAGGGCATGCCTTGGGAGGTTCAGCGCCTGTGAGATCGAGCGCCGCAGGTGCCAGGCTCGGCATTTTCGGCGCCTATGAGATCGAGCGCCGCCCGCGCGGCGCATCGCGACGCAAGGCCGCTCCTACATTTGTTTCGGGCC
>NZ_JABWRU010000028.1:0-59093 GCF_014269165.1 Pseudomonas sp. SWRI68
ACTACTACAACCATGACCGCATCAAGCTGAGGCTCAATGGCCTGAGCCCTGTCGAGTACAGGACCCAGGCGGCAGCATAGAACTGTCCAACTTTTTGGGGGCAGTCCAAACCGCAGGCCGGGCATCAGGCCAGCGCCCGATCCACCAACACCTGCAAGCGCCCCTGCGAGCACTGCTCGACCCTCGCCTCGACCCCATACACCTCGGCCAGCATCGCCGGTTTCAGCACATCCGCAGGCGCCCCACAGGCGACCACCCGGCCCTCGCGCAACACCACCAGGCAATCGGCCTGGCTGGCCGCCAGGTTGATGTCATGCAGCACCGCCACCGCCAGCAGCCGATGCGCCACTACCCGCTCACGCACCGCGCCCATCACCCGCAACTGGTAGTGCAGGTCCAGCGCACTGGTCGGCTCATCCAGCAGCAGTACCTGCGGATTGCGCGCCAGCAACTGCGCCAGCGCCACCAACTGCCGCTGGCCACCCGACAGGCTGTCGAGCGAGCGCTCGGCCAGGCCCTCGATGCCCAACTGCCGCAGCGCCTCAAAGGCATGGCCGAGCAGGTCGTCACTGCCGCCGACACGCAACGCCGCAACGATGCTTTCCAGCACGCCCAAGGCAAGCCCCGGCGGCAGCTGTTGCGGCATGTAGGCCAGGCGCCGGGCGCGCTCGGCAAAGCCCAGCCGCGTCACATCCTGGCCATCCAGGCGCAGTGTGCCCTGCATTCGCTCCAGCCCGGCCAAGGCCCGCAGCAGTGTGGACTTGCCCGCGCCGTTGGGGCCGACCAGCGCCACCAGGCTACCCGCCGGCAACGCAGGCAGCGTCACCCCATGCAGAATCTGCCGTGCGCCGTAGGCAACGCAAAGATGATCGATCGACAGGCTCACAGGCTTCTCCCCCGTCGAAACACCAGCACCACGAACACCGGCACACCCACCAGGGCCGTGACGATGCCCACCGGCACGATCACGCCAGGGAGCAGCAGCTTGCTGGCGAGCGACGACAACGACAGCATCAGTGCGCCCACCAGCGCACTGGCCGGCAACAGAAACCGCTGGTCCTCACCCACCAGCAAACGCGCGATGTGCGGCCCGACCAGGCCGACGAAGCCAATGGTGCCGACAAACGCCACCGCAGTGGCCGACAGCAGGCTGATGCGCAGCAACGAGGCCAGGCGCAGGCGCCGGGTGTCCACACCAAAGCTGCGCGCGCGGTCCTCGCCCATACGCAGCAAGGTCATCGCTGGCGCGGCGCGCAGCGAAAACGGCAGCAGCACCGCCAGCACCAGAGCCAACAGGCCAAGCTTGAGCCAGTCGGCCCGCGCCAGGCTGCCCAAGGTCCAGAACACCAGTTGCTGCAACACGTCTTCGGTGGCCAGCAATTGCAGCAGCGACACCAGCGCGTTGCAACTGAACACCAAGGCGATGCCAAACAGCACCAGGCTCTGCACACCGGCACCGCGCAAGCGCGACATCATCTGCAGCAGCACCACCGACAGGCAGGCGAAGGCAAACGCCATCACTGTCACCTGGGCGCTCGGCGCCAGCCAGGCAACCCCGAGCGGGTAGGCAATCGCCAGCGAAGCGCCCAGCGCAGCAGACGACGACACCCCCAGGGTGAAGGGGCTGGCCAGCGGGTTGTCGAGGATCGCCTGCATCTCGGCACCGGCCAGCGACAGCGCCGCCCCCACCAGTACCGCCATCAACGCGTACGGCAGGCGCACGTTCCAGATGATCACCCGCTCGGTGGCACTGAGCGTGGTCGGCTCGAAAATGCCCTGTAGCAAACGCCCCAGGCTCATGCCCGAGGCGCCACTGGCCAGGTCGCCCAGCACCGACACCAGCAGCACCAGCGCCAGCCCCGCTACCAGCAACCCGCGCCGCCACAGCAGCCGGCGATAGTGCCAGGCGGCCAGTGCGGCGCCATCCTGAGCCAGTGCAGTCACTTGGCGTCGACCCAGTACTGGCCGTCCAGGCCGACCTTGAGCAGCTGGTTGATCTCGGCCAGGGTCGCCTGCGGGTCGAGGCCCTCGAAGCGCTCGGGGTGTACCCAGCGGGCCATGGCTTCGATGGCGAGGATGTTGAACGGCGAATTGTAGAAGTCATGCCACAGGCCATGCGCCTGGCCCGCCTGGATTGGCCGCAGTGGCGCGAATTCCGGCCGTGCGGTGATCTTGGCCAGGCTCTGGCGCGCGGTATCGAGCGACACCCCAGCCCCCATTAGCACGCCGGGTGCGCGGTTGCCGGTGGCGATATACACATCAGGGTCGGCCTGCAGCACGTATTCGACGCTCACATCGCCGAGCGCGCCCGGCACCACATCGGCACCAATATTATGCCCGCCCACGGCCTCGACCACGCTGCCCAGGCCGCTCTTGCCGGTGGTGTGCCCAGGCGCCTGCCAGACCCCGGCCAACAGTTCGAGGAAGACCTTGGGCCGCGCGTTGTCCGGCAGGCCGGCCACGCCCTCGGCCACCCGTTTCAGGTGGCGGTCATACAGGCTGAGGTATTGCTGGGCCCGGGCCTCGCGACCGAGCAGCGTGCCCAGCGCTTGCATGCTGACCCGGGTATTGCGGATGGGGTGTACACGAAAGTCGATGAACAGCACCGGTACGCCGGCTTTGGCCAGCAGGTCTGCCACCGGGCTGTGCTGGGTCGGACCCTCGCCGGCAATGCTGAAGATCGCCAGGTCGGGCTTGAGCGCGAGAATCTGTTCAGCGCTGACGCTTTGCTCGGTGGCCTGGCCGATCAGCGGCAACTGGGTGATCTGCGGGTACTTTTGCGCATACACCGCATAGGTGTGGGGGTCGAGCAGGCGCATGTCGTTCTGCCAACCCACCACGCGTTGGAAGGGGTTGTCGCGGTCGAGCAGTGCCAGGGCGAAGAACAACCGGCCCTCGCCGAGCACGATGCGCTGCGGCGCATGGTCGAGCTCGACTTTGCGCCCCAGCACATCGGTGGCTTGCACGGCACTGGCGGTCTGGACGAAGGCCATCGACAACAGAAAAGGCAGCAAGCGCTGCCAGAGGCGGGGAAGTACGCACATGGGGGCATCCTCTTCAAGAGAATCAGTCGCATCAGAAGCGGGGCATTCTAGCCAGCCGCCTGGTGCTACCCATGTGCGGGAATGTATCGGGTTGTAGGTCGCTCGTTACAAACGCCTTGTCGGCGCAGCAACTACCAGGTCAGGCAGATCTTGCCGAAATGCTTGTTGCTCTCCTGGTAGCGGAAGGCATCGACGATCTGCTCCAGCTCGAAGTGTTTGTCCACCACCGGCCGCAAGCCATTGGCATCGATCGCCCGCACCATTGCCTGCTGCTGAGCCCGGCTGCCGACCAGCACGCCCTGCAAGCGGATCTGCCGCACCAGCGCCTGCACCAGCGGCAACTGCCCTGCCACCCCGGTAAGGATACCGATCAACGACACATGCCCGCCGATACGCGCGGCAATCATCGATTGCTCCAGGGTCGCCGGGCCGCCGACTTCGATCACATGGTCGACACCGCGATTGCCGGTAAGCTCACGCACCTTCTCGCCCCAGGCCGGGGTGCTCTTGTAGTTGATCAGGTGGTCGGCGCCCAGGGCCTTGAGGCGCTCGAGCTTGGCATCGCTGGACGACGTGGCGATCACCGTCGCACCCGCCAGCTTGGCGAACTGCAAGGCGAATATCGACACCCCGCCGGTACCCTGCACCAGCACGGTATCGCCGGGTTTGAGGTGGTCGTCGCTCATCAAGGCACGCCAGGCGGTAAGGCCTG
This sequence comes from Pseudomonas sp. SWRI68, assembly GCF_014269165.1. Lineage (NCBI taxonomy): Bacteria > Pseudomonadati > Pseudomonadota > Gammaproteobacteria > Pseudomonadales > Pseudomonadaceae > Pseudomonas > Pseudomonas sp. SWRI68. The sequence goes on from NZ_JABWRU010000028.1 coordinate 3,757, forward strand.
CGGTGGTCAGCGTGGCCGCTTCGGCGTGGCTGTAACCCTTGGGCGCCAGGGTAAAGGACGTGGCACGCGCGGTGACCTGCGCACGGGCGTAGCCATCCAGGCCATCACCGGGCACCCGGGCAAACCCTTCGACATTGGCCTGGCCGTCGAGCCAGTCGGGGAAGAAGGTGCTGACAACGTTGTCACCCACCTGGAATTCGCTGACGCCGGCCCCCACCGCCGTCACTTCACCGGCACCGTCGGCCATGGGAATGCGCCGCTCGCTCGGCCCCCACATGCCGCTGACCACGGCGAAGTCGTGGTAGTTGAGGGAACTGGCGTGCAAACGCACGGTGATTTCGCCGGCCTGTGGCGCAAGCGCCTCGCAGGTGCCGACCTGGACGTTGGCGTAGCCGCCGCCAGGTTGGACGTAGATGGCCTTGCTGCTCATGGCTGGGTCTCCATCAAGGGAAAAATTTCGGTTCAGCATAGCCAGTGCAGGCAGCTTGCCAACACCAACGATCAGCCGAGCATCACCCGCAACGCCCGGCAATCCGCCGCATGCCAATCGGTCAATTGCGGCCACGGGTTGTCCGGCAGGTTGACCAGTATGGTCCGCGCCCCGGCCGCGCGCCCGCAATCCAGGTCGAAGCGGTAGTCACCGACCATCACCAGCTCGCGGGGCGCCACGCCCCACGCCCCGGCAATTTTCAAAAGGCCGTCCGGGCTAGGCTTGGGCGCGGCCTCGTCACGGCCAAGAATATGCTCCACCGCGAAGCAGTCAGCCAGGCCGATGGCCTCTAGCGTGACATGCGCAAGCTCGCGGGCATTGCGGGTCAGGATCGCCAGCCGGCAGCCGCGCTCGGCCAGCTCGCGCACCAGTTCCACCGCGCCCGTCGCTGCCGTCGAGGCCAGCGCCAGGTCGCGTTCATGCTCCAGCAGCCAGGCGTGCTTGGCCGCCGCTTGCGCCGCCGGCAACGCCGCCAGGTGGGTCAGGATGTCGTGCTCGGCCGGTATCTCCAGCGCTTCGCGGATTGCCGCAAAATCGTGCACCGCCACGGTCAGGGTGCCGTCCATGTCGAACACCCAGTTACGCACTTCGCTCAGGTTCATGCCCAGTCCTTGCGATGACGAATGAGGCCTTCCTGGCACGACGATGCCACCAGCTGCCCGGCCTGGTTGAAGATACTGCCCCGGCAGAAGCCGCGGGCATTGCCGGCCCAAGGGCTGTCGGTGGCGTACAGCAACCACTCGTCTGCACGCAGGTTGCCATGGAACCACAGCGAATGATCGAGGCTGGCGATCTGCATGTCGCGCTGCCACACCGATTTGCCATGGGGCAGCAGCGCGGTGGTCAGCAGGCCGAAGTCAGAGGCATAGGCCAGCAGGTACTTGTGCAGCGCTGGCACGTCCGGCAGGTTGCCGTCGGCACGGAACCAGGCGTACTTCACCGGGTCACCCGGCTTGGGGTTGAACGGGTCGCGTTCTGTGACCGGGCGGATTTCGATCGGCTTGGCGCACAACACCTTGTCGCGGATGCGTTCGGGCAGGTGCTCGGCCATGGCACTGGCCAGTTCGACTTCGCTGGGCAGGTTTTCCGGGCCGACCACATCCGGCATCTGCGCCTGGTGCTCAAAGCCCTCTTCGTCGTACTGGAACGACGCGCTGCAGGTGAAGATGGTGTGGCCCTTCTGAATCGCGGTCACCCGCCGGGTGCTGAAGCTGCCACCGTCACGTACCCGGTCTACCGAATAGACCACCGGCAGGCTGGCATCGCCAGGGCGCAGGAAGTAGCCGTGCAACGAATGCACGTGGCGCGCGTCCTCGACCGTCTGGCTGGCCGCCGACAATGACTGGCCCAGCACCTGCCCGCCGTACAGCTGGCGGAAGCCCAGGTCCTGGCTGCGTCCACGGAACAGGTTCTCCTCGATGGACTCGAGGCTCAACAGGTCGACCAGGTCGTCCAACACATGACTCATCCGGGGTTCTCCTAGCAAGGCATCACGGCTCTACAGCACTTTCATGAAGGCAAATGATACAGGGTTTGTCATTCGCACCGCGCATGGCCATCCATTCAGCCACGCAGGGTCTGCTCCCAGTGTGCACGGTCGATGCGGTACAGCACATGCGGGCGCAACGGGTGGCCGGCCGGCAGGCGCGGGTGTTCGAAACTGCCGCTCGGGTCTTGCAGCATGCCAACGGCCTGCATGACCTTTTGCGAGGGCAAGTTGCTCTCGCTAGTGAACGACACCACCTCATCCAGGCGCAATTGGGCAAAGGCACAACGCAGGCACGTCCAGGCGGCCTCGCTGGCAAAGCCCAGGCCCCAGTGGCGCCGCGCCAGGCGCCAGCCGATTTCCACTGCAGGCGCAAAGTCGGCATCGAAGCTGACGTGCAACAGCCCGGTCATGCCGATGAACGCGCCGCTGTCCTTGCGCTCCAGCGCCCACAGGCCGAACCCGTACTCATTGAAGTGGCCACGGATACGCCCGATCAGCGCAGCCGCCTCAAGGCGCGTCAGCGGTGCCGGGAAGTAGCGCATCACCTGAGGGTCGGCGCACAGCGCGGCGAACTCGCGCAGGTCGTCGTCATGCCATTGGCGCAGCACCAGCCGTGCGCTTTCCAGTTGGGGGATGGGGGTCATGGGGTGTGCTCCGGTTTTGCTATCTTGCAGTTTACAGCGTAGGCGCGGGCGAAGGTTTAACCCAGTGAGATCGAGCGCCGCCCGCGCGGCGCTTCGCGGGGCAAGCCCGCTCCCACAGGCAATAGCACCGACCGCCCAAGAACTGGCAAGATCAGCACTGGCCCCGATTGCGAACTCACCATGCCGTTGCCGCTGATCTACCACGATGACTACAGCCCGGCGTTCCCCGCCGACCACCGCTTCCCGATGGACAAGTTTCGCCTGCTGCGCGACCACCTGGTCGACAGCGGCCTGACCCGCGACCAGGACCTGTTGCGCCCGCAGATCTGCCCCAACGACATCCTCGCCCTGGCCCACGACCGCGGTTACATCGAGCGCTACATGAACGGCGACCTGTCCCGCGAGGACCAGCGCCGCCTCGGCCTGCCCTGGAGCGAGGCGCTGGCCCGGCGCACCGTGCGCGCCGTGGGCGGCTCGCTGCTGTGCGCCGAATTAGCCCTAGAGCACGGCATCGCCTGCCACCTGGCCGGCGGCACCCACCACGCCCATTACGATCACCCCGCCGGCTTCTGCATCTTCAACGACCTGGCCGTGATCAGCCGCTACCTGCTGGAGGCCGGGCGGGTGCACCGGGTGCTGATCTTCGACTGCGACGTGCATCAGGGCGACGGCACCGCGCGCATCCTCCAGGACACACCCGACGCGATCACCGTGTCCCTGCACTGTGAACAGAACTTCCCGGCCCGCAAGGCGCAGAGCGACTGGGACATCCCCCTGCCCCGCGGCATGGGCGACGCCGCCTACCTCAAGGTCGTGGACGATGCCCTCAACTACCTGCTGCCGCTGTACCAACCCGACCTGGTGCTGTACGACGCCGGCGTGGATGTACACAAGGACGACGCCCTGGGCTACCTGCAACTGACCGACGAAGGCCTGGCGGCCCGCGACGAAAGGGTCATGCGCCATTGCCTGGGCCGCGATATCCCGGTGGTGGGGGTGATCGGCGGTGGCTACAGCAAGGACCGCGCAGCCTTGGCGCGGCGCCATGGCATCCTCCATCACAGCGCGGCGAAGGTCATCAGTTGTTCACAATGACTGTGGAACCGCCTGTGGATAAGCTGCGCGAAAGCTGCTGCAGCCCTTTGCCTGCGTGCCCTGCAAAGATCTGATCATTTTTTGACCAGTGCTTCCGCAGGGCCGGCTGCGCTAGAATGCGCACTCTTTTCCACAGCCTGCCGCCGCCCATGCCCGATCTACGCCCTTCATCCCCTCCCCTTGTCGCCGTCATCGGTGGCGGCCCCGCCGGCCTGATGGCCGCCGAAGCGCTGGCCCAAGCGGGCTTGGCGGTCGAGGTGTTCGATGCCATGCCCTCGGTAGGCCGCAAGTTCCTGCTGGCCGGTGTCGGCGGCATGAACATCACCCATTCCGAGCCCTACCCCGCTTTCGTCGCGCGCTACGCCGAACGCCAGGGCGAGATCGACGCCCTGCTGCGCAGCTTCGATGCCCAAGCCCTGCGCCAGTGGATTCACGGCCTGGGTATCGAAACCTTCGTCGGCACCTCGGGCAGGGTATTCCCTCGCGACATGAAAGCCGCCCCGCTGCTGCGCGCCTGGCTCAAGCGCCTGCGCGACAGCGGCGTAGTTATCCACACCCGCCATCGCTGGCTGGGCTGGCATGACGATGGCAGCCTGCGGATCGCTTATCCACAGGGTGAACGACGGGTGACAGCGGCAGCCGTGGTGCTTGCGCTGGGTGGGGGCAGTTGGGCGCGCCTGGGTTCAGACGGTGCGTGGCAACCACTGCTGGCTGAGCGGGCTGTGGATATCTCGCCCTTGCAGCCGAGCAACTGTGGGTTTGAAGTCGAAGGCTGGAGCACCTTGCTCAAGGACAAGTTTGCCGGCGCACCGCTGAAGAACATTGCCCTCAGCGTGCCGGGCAGCCTGCCGCGCAAGGGCGAGTTCATTCTCACTGCGCAAGGGGTCGAAGGCAGCCTGGTGTACGCCTGGTCGGCGCCGGTGCGCGAGGCCATCAACCGTGAGGGCCGCGGGGTGCTGCTGCTGGATCTGTTGCCAGACCGGCCTGTGGATAAAATTGCTGAAGCGTTGGCCAGGCCGCGTGGTTCACGCTCGATGGCCAAGCACCTGCACAGCCAGCTGGGTATCGACGGGGTCAAGGCAGGCTTGTTGCGGGAGTTGACGGATCAGGCGACCTTCGCCGATCCGCAAGCGCTGGCTCGGGCGATCAAGGCGTTGCCGATTACCTTGGTGCGCGCCAGGCCGCTGGATGAAGCGATCAGCAGTGCCGGTGGGGTGCGCTTCGAGGGGCTGGATGCGGGGTTGATGGTCAAGGCGCTGCCGGGGGTGTTCTGTGCCGGCGAAATGCTGGACTGGGAGGCGCCGACGGGGGGTTATCTGCTGACGGCGTGCTTTGCCAGTGGGTTGCGGGCCGGGCGGGCAGCGGCGGATTGGGTGGCGGGCTTGTTCCACGAATAGAGGCACGCAGTGCCTGGCACCGGCTTCGCCGGTGTTCGCGGGGCAAGCCCGCGCCCACAGAGCCGCCGCTAGCTCAAGGCTTACGCTTACGCGGTCCGCCATTGAAGCTAGGCACCTTACGCACCGCTTTAACAGCTGGCGCCGGGCTAGCCGCCTCGGCACTGTCCATCCAGCGCCCCAGGCCACGCTTGGCGCTGTTCTCTTTCGGCTTCTTGGCCTTCTTCGGCTTCTTGATCACCTGCCCACTGGCATCGGTCATCGGCACCCGGTGTTCAGGGATGAAGTCCGGCTCTTCGTGCCGCGGCAAAGTCTGGCGAATCAGCGTTTCGATCGACGCCAGCATCTGCACTTCGTCGGCACACACCAGCGAAATGGCCTCACCTTTGTTGCCAGCACGCCCCGTGCGGCCGATACGGTGCACGTAATCCTCGGCGACAATCGGCAGGTCGAGGTTGACCACCAGCGGCAGGTCGTCGATGTCCAGCCCGCGTGCGGCCACATCGGTTGCCACCAATACCTGGATCTCACGCGCCTTGAAGGTATCCAGGGCACGCTGGCGCGTCGCTTGCGGGCGGTCGCCATGGATGCCATCGGCGTTGATACCTTCGCTGAGCAAGCGCTCTACCAACTGGTCGACACCGTTGCGGGTCTTGGCGAACACCAGCACCTGGCTCCAGCGCTGCTTGCGCAGCAAGTGGCAGAACAGGTCGGCCTTGCGCTTCTTGTCCACAGGCACCAGCCACTGCTTGACGGTGGAGGCGGCGGCGTTGCGCGGGCTGACTTCGATGCTCAGCGGGTCGTTCAGGGCCAGGCCGGCGAGCACCCGGATCTGGTCCGAGAAGGTCGCGGAAAACAGCAACGTCTGGCGCTTGCGCGGCAGCGCGGCGTACACCGACTGCAGCTCTTCGGCAAAGCCCAGGTCGAGCATGCGGTCGGCTTCGTCGAGCACCAGGGTCTGCACCTGGTTGAACTTCACGGCGTTCTGGCGGAACAGGTCGAGCAAGCGACCTGGGGTTGCCACCAGCAGGTCGACGCCACGGCGCAGGCGCATCATCTGCGGGTTGATACTGACGCCGCCATACACCGCATAGGTGCTCAGCGGCAGGTTCTCGGCATATTCGCGCACGTTGTTGTGTACCTGCTCGGCCAGCTCGCGGGTGGGTACCAGCACCAGCGCGCGGATCGAGTTGCTGGCAACCTTCTCACCTTCCAGCGCCAGGCGCTGCAGCACCGGCAGGGCGAAGCCTGCGGTCTTGCCGGTGCCGGTCTGGGCTGCGGCCATCAGGTCGCGGCCGGCCAGCACGGCAGGGATGGCCTGGGCCTGGACCGGGGTCGGGGTGGTGTAGTCCAGCTGCTGCAGGGTACGCAGCAAGGGTTCGATCAGGCCGAGTTTGGCGAAATTCATGGCAATACCGTCAGGGGGTTCAGCGAAGGCGGCAAGTTTACCGCAACACCCCCGCTTACTTGCAGATTTCGCCCTTCAGCGGTTGCGCAGGTTGTGGTGCCTTGCGCCACTGCGGCAGGCCAATCAGCACCACTGCGCCAATGATGACTGCCATGGCCACGCATTCCTCGGCGCCGATCTGCTCACCGGCGAAGACGATACCCAACAGCACCGCCACCGCCGGGTTGACGTAGGCATAGCTGGTCGCGGCTGCCGGGCGTACATGCTTGAGCAGGTACATGTAGGCACTGAACGCGAGGATCGAGCCGAAGAACACCAGGTAGGCCAGCGCGCCCCAACCGGCGGCGGTCGGCATCTGGGTCATGCGCTCGCCCGACACCACGCTGCCCAGCAGCAACACTGCCCCGCCCACCAGCATTTCGGCGGCACTGGCCATCGGCCCCTGGGGCAACGGCAAGCTCTTGCTCCACACCGAACCGAATGCCCACGACGCCGCCGCAAACAGAATCAGTGCTGCGCCAATCGGGCTTGCCTGCAAGTTGGAGCCGAGGTTGAGCAGGCCGATACCGACCAGCCCAAGGCCGATGCCCGCCCACTCGAGCCGCGAATTACGGTGACCGAACAGCAAGCCGAACACCAGGGTGAACAGCGGCACCGTCGCCACCGCCAGCGCCGCCACGCCTGAGGCGACACCGGCGTGCTCGGCCACGGTCACACCGCCATTGCCGCAGCTGAGCAGCAGAAAGCCGATTGCCCCCGACGCCCGCCATTGCGGCCAGGTCGGCGCCGGCACACCCCGCCAGCGCAGGAAGCCGTACAGCAAGCCCCCGGCGATCAGAAAGCGCACCCCCGCCATGAGCATCGGTGGCCAGGACTCGACGCCAATGCGGATGAACAGATAGGTGGACCCCCAGACCAGATACAGGGCCATAAAGGCGCCGATAAGCAGCAGCGGGAAGCGACGGGAGGCAGGCATGGCAAGGTTACTCAAAATCCGTTTACGGGTGGCTTAGTTTAGAAAGGCCACCGAGCGATAATAAGTTACAAAACCAGAATAAATGAGCGGCACACTTGGTGGGGGGAGCGAGTTTGACGGTAGGTTTTCAGCGCCTGTGAGATCGAGCGCCGCCCGCGCGGCGCTCGATCTTATGGGCGCTGAAGATGTAATGGCGACCCCCTCAATGACGCAACAACAACCGCCCCTCAATAGGCACATACCGGCTCGCAGCGCGGATCAGTGACATCGCAGTAAGCCCGGGCACGCCATACACCACCGCTTCAGCACCGTGACGCTGGATGACCCGCTCCAGCAACAGGTCGAAGTCACCATCACCCGAGGCCAGCACCACCTGGTCCACGCGGCTGGCCGCATCGATCACATCCAGGGTGATGCCCACATCCCAGTCACCTTTGGCCGAGCCATCGCTGCGCTGGATGAACGGTTTCAGGCGTACCTCGAAACCCAGGTTGCGCAAAATTTGCTGAAACTGCTGCTGCTTGCTGTCACCGCGGTCGATGGCATAGGCCACGGCCTCGACGATCTGCCCTTCACGGCTGACCTCGGCCCACAGCGCGGCGTAGTTGAAATGACAACCGTGCGCCTGGCGCACGGTGTAGTAGAGGTTCTGCACGTCGGCGAACAACGCGATCTTTTTCACCTGGAACCCCTTCATCTGATGGAATTCGGGGCTGCCCTGCAGCCCCAAAATGCCAGCAGTATGCCAGACCCGTCAGACGTAGGAATCGTCGTCGGAGAAGAAGCCCCCATCATCACTGCCATAATCGGTATCGGCGTAACCGCCCTGGTCATTGCTCCAGCCGCCGTTGTCGGCCACTTGCTGCTGCCCGCCCTGGTCATTCCAGCCACCGCTGTCGCTGGCAGGGGTCGGTTCTTCCTTGATCACCTCGGCCACTTCCTCAGGCTGCGAGTTGTGGTTGAACAGGCTGCTGATACCTTGCGCCAGCAACACCCCGCCTGCCACACCGGCAGCAGTCTGCATCGCGCCGCCCAGGAAGCTGCTGGCGCCACCCCGCGCCGGGGCGGCGCCGAAGCCTTGCTGCTGTTGCTGCGCAGGCTGCGGGTTAAAGCCCGGCGCAGACGGTTCACGCCAGCCACCGCCGGCAGGAACAGGCGCCGAAGGCCGCTGCGGTTGCACCGCCGGTGGCGCACTGCGCCCGCCCGAACCAAAGATGCTCGACAGGAAACCACCGCCGCTGTTGCTCGGGGCGTTGCTACCCGCACGGCTGGCTTCGGCTTGAGCGCGGGCCTGCTTGAGCTCCGCTTCCAGTTGCTTGTTCTGCTCGTCCAGGCGCTTGAGCGCAGCTTCCTGAACCAGGATCGCCTGGGCCATGTAATACGGCGCCGCCGGCTGCTGACGCAGGTGTTCCTCGATGCACGCCTGGGCCTGGGCATCGCGGGGCTGGCTTGGGTCTTCAGCTTGCTTGATACGGCCGAACAGGCTATCGATCAGGGTTTGTTCTTCAGTGTTCATGAGGCAACCTCGTGGGGAAGCGGGACAACGGACAGCGTCAAAGATGGGGGGTGCAGGCATGGGATTCAATCACCACGGCGGTGAAACTTTTTTCAGCAAGTGACAGCTGCGCGCCCGCTTTGGGCTAAAGTTAGGCCCCTGCTTTTACTGCCATGCGATGTTGACCGATGAATCCGCTGAGCGTTCTGCGCGACTCCCTGTACTTCTTCCGCCGCCACCTGCCAAACATTCTCCAGCTGTGCCTGCCGCTGGTGGTGCTTGAAGCCTTGCTCACCCAGCTGCTGTACCGGCAGCTGGGCGACCAGGCGTCGCCGGCTTACGGCATGCTGGTCAGCCTGCTGTTCTACCCGTTGTACAGCGCGGCGCTGATCCTTTACCTCGACACCCGCAGCAACGGCCAGGACATCGCCAAGCGCGACCTGTTCGCCCGCGCCCTGCAACTGTGGCCGCAACTGGCCCTGCTGATTCTGATCAGCTCGCTGCTGATCATGGCGGGCCTGGCGCTGTTCATCTTCCCGGGCGTGTGGATCATGATCAACCTGGTGTTCGCCGAATACCTGCTGGTGCTGCGTGGCCTGCCGGTGGTGCAGGCGATGCGCGAAAGCGCGCGGATGACCACCGGCCACTTCATGCGCATCATGATCTGCGTGCTGGGCGTGCTGGCACCGATCTGGCTGATCGACGGGCTGTTGCTGATGGCCTTCCCGGAGCCAGCCCCCGGCATGGAACTGGCCATGGACAGCCTGAGCGGCTTCTTGCAGCTGTTCAGTACTGTGGTGCTGTACCGCCTGTTCACGTTACTGGAAGCGGATAGCGGCGCCTGACGCCAGTGACCTTGCACAAGGCGTGCGCCGTGGAAGACCTGCACGCTGCCAGCATGGTCCCGTATCAGTGAACGTGGCGGCTCGCGACCTTAAGACACGGAGCCGCCATGATCACTTCCACAGCCGATTGCCGTTGGGCAGCAAGCGATAGCCATTGGGCAGAAAGTGCCGAGATATTCCTCGGCACTCTGCAGGCCCTCGATCCGGCAACCACTCTCGAAAGCCTTCCGCGCGAGAAGCCCAAATCCGTCTACCTCAGCCTGTTCAAAGACGCTGATCAGCAGGTGATCAGCGGCCAAAGTGATTGGCTGATTGCAGGCCATCAGAAGCCTGCCAGCGTGTTTCGTTTTCTGTTTCACTCGAAAGAACCCGATCGCCTGCATTTCATGATCACCGGCAGCGGAGCGGACCACGAGAAGAAGATGGGGGTCAGCCGCAACGGCTACCTTGGGCTATACCAGTACGCCAGCGTGTCCGCCCCCTTCAAGTTCGAACCCCTGTACTGGAGCGACGACAGCTTGATATGCCGTTGGCGTGATCATCAAGGGCATACGGTGCGGCTCGACCACGACCAGACCGTGGCCGATCCTTTCTTTTCTTACTTGCGAGTCTTGGAGGGCAAAGAAACCATCTTCCTCCTCACGCGGGTTTGCAACGGACGCCCTGTGCAGGCACCGAGTAATTCCGCCTGAAACCCATCAGGTACCCCGAGGCTTGGCCCGCGCCGTGGCTTCGGCCACCAGTGGGTCATCCGGCCAGTAGTGCTTGGGGTAGCGGCCCTTGAGGTCCTTCTTCACCTCGGCATAGGTCGTGCGCCAGAAGTTGGCCAGGTCCTGGGTCACCTGCACCGGCCGGCGTGCCGGTGACAGCAGGTGCAGCTTGACCTGCTGACGTCCCTGGGCAATGCGTGGGGTGTCTGCCAGGCCGAACAGCTCCTGCAAACGCACGGCGAGAATGGGCGGGTATTCACTGTAGTCCAGGCGGATGTTCGAGCCAGACGGCACGGCCAGATGCGCCGGCGCCCACTCATCCAGACGCTGCGGCAACGGCCATGGCAGCAGGTTGCGCAGGATCGACGACAGGTCCAGCGCGGCAAAATGGCTCAAGCGCGAGACCTTGCCCAGGTAGGGTTGCAGCCAATCTTCCAGGCTGGCCAGCAGCGCTTCGTCGCCCAGATCAGGCCACTCGCTCTGCCCGTTCTTCTCCAGGTCCAGCTGGCGCAGCAAGGCCACCCGCGCCTGCCACTGGCGCAACTCTGGCGTCCAGGTCAGCAGGTTCAGGCCTTTGCGCCGTACCAGGCCGAGCAGCGCCTTGGCGCGGGCTTCATCGTCCAGGCCAGGCAACGGTTCGCGGCTGAGCACCAGCTCGCCGACCTTGGTCTGGCGTTCAGCACGCAGCACCTGTTCGCGTTCGTCCCAGTCGAGCAGGTCGACACGCTCGACCTGCTCGGCCAGCACACCGTCGAGCAGCGCCGGGTCGAACTCGGCGGCCAGGTAGATGCGTTCCTCACGCTGGCCCTGACGGCTGCCCAGGTCGGCAATCACCAGCCACGGGCACTTCATCAAGGCATCGACCTCGGCGAACAATGCCGCGCGGCCATTGGCCAGGCGGTACTCGGCGCCGCCTTCGCGTCGCTGCTGGGCGACCCGGTCGGGGTAGGCCAGCGCCAGCAACGCGCCCAACCAGCGTGGATGGTCGGGGTCGGCGACGCCCGCACCCACCTTGCCGCGCAGCAGCCCACGGTACTGGCGGGCCAGCTGCCGCGCACGCTGCACACCGCCCTGACCGCCTCGGGATGCTTTGCTTTCACCACTGACCAGCGCCAGCCGGCAGTGCAGGTCGGCGCCGCCGCCACGCTGGATATCACGCTCGCCCAGCAAGGCCGCAACATCACAGGCCATGGTGGCCAGCCCCAGGTCCTGGCCGCGCAGCAGCAAGTGAGCGATGCGCGGATGGGCCGGCAATTCGGCCATCGCCTGGCCGTGCTCGCTCAAGTTGTCGCGGCTGCCGGCCTTGAACGCGTTGAGCCGTGCCAGCAGGTCCTGGGCCTGGGAGAACGCCGCCGCTGGCGGCTGGTCCAGCCAGCGCAACTGATCGGGGGTGACGCCCCAGCGGGCCAGTTGCAAGGCCAGCCCCGCAAGGTCGGCCTGGAGTATTTCTGCGCTGCCATGGGCGGCCAGCTGGTCATGCTGGGCCTCGGACCACAGCCGGAAGCACACCCCCGGTACCAGGCGCCCGGCACGGCCGGCGCGTTGGGTGGCACTGGCGCGGGAGATGCGCTGGGTATCGAGCCGCGTCATGCCGCTGCCGGGGTCGAAGCGCGGTACTCGCGCCAGGCCTGCGTCCACCACCACGCGCACGCCGTCGATGGTCAGGCTGGTTTCCGCGATGTTGGTGGCCAACACCACCTTGCGCATACCGCTGGGCGCGGGGTCGATGGCCGCGCGCTGCGCGTTCAGGTCGAGTTCGCCATGCAGCGGGCACAGCAGGATACCCGGGCGGTCAGCCAATGCTTCCTGAAGGTGCTGATGCACCCGGCGAATCTCCGCCTGGCCAGGCAGAAACACCAGTACGCTGCCTGGCTGCTCCGCCAGGGCCTGCAGGACACACTCGACGACCCGTGGCTCGACGAATTCACCAGGCTGGTAGGGCCGCCCCCAGCGGATATCCACCGGGTGCATGCGCCCTTCACTGCTGACCACCGGCGCGTCGTCGAGTAGCCGCGACAGGCGCTCGCCTTCCAGGGTCGCCGACATCAGCAAGATCTTCAGCGGCTCGTCACGCAGCAACTCGCGGCCATTGAGGCTCAGCGCCAGCGCCAGGTCGGCGTCCAGGCTGCGTTCGTGAAACTCATCGAAAATCAGCAACCCCACGCCCTCCAGCCCTGGGTCGGCCTGCAGCCGGCGGGTGAGGATACCCTCGGTGACCACTTCGATACGGGTCTGGGGCCCGACCTTGCTGTCCAGACGGATGCGGTAGCCGACGGTTTCCCCGACCTTTTCCCCCAGCTCGCTGGCCAGCCTTTCGGCGGCCGCGCGAGCCGCCAGGCGGCGCGGTTCGAGCATCACGATGGTCTGCCCGGCCAGCCATGGCGCGTCCAGCAACGCCAGCGGCACGCGGGTGGTCTTGCCGGCGCCGGGCGGCGCTTCGAGCACGGCTTCGTCGCGGTTTTCCAATGCCTGGCGCAAGGCGGGCAACACGGTATCGATCGGTAATGAAATCATGGTGGTCCTCGAACAGTCGGGCGAGTATAACGGCGAACCCAGCCTGCTCTATCATGGTCTTAGCTTCAGGTGCTGGCGCTTCGCTTGCCCCTGCTGAATACCTTTTCGGAGATTTACATGCGTATCCCATCCCGTGTCATCGGCGGCGCCCTCATCGTCACCTTGCTGACCCAGCTGACGGCCTGCGGCACGCTGTTCTACCCAGACCGTCGCGGGCAGATCGACGGCAAGATCGACCCCGTGGTCGCCGCCATGGACGCCATCGGCATCCTGTTCTACGTGATCCCCGGGCTGATCGCCTTCGGCATCGACTTCGCCACCGGCGCCATCTACTACCCCGGCGGCCGCACCGCCCAGGTCGCCCCGGAAAAACTGCGCGATGCGGTAAGCCCCGATGGCAAGGTCGACAACCTCAAGCTGCAGGCCATCCTCGAAAGCGAGCTGGGCCAGCGCCTGCCGCTGAACGACCCGCGCCTGATCCAGCAGCGTGGCAGCGTCGAGCAACTGGCGGCCTACCAGCGGGTACCGGCTGCCTGAACCACACAAGGACATCGCCCACAGCATGATCACCCCGGCTGAACACCAGCGCCTGCTGCGCCTGGCCACCCGCGCCTCACTGGCGGTGGCCAGCATCCTGGTGCTGAGCAAGGCACTGGCCTGGTGGCTGAGCGGCTCGGTCAGCTTGCTGGCCGGGCTGACCGATTCGGCACTGGACGCCGTGGCCTCGTTTCTCAACCTGCTCGCCGTGCATTACGCCTTGCGCCCAGCCGATGACGACCACCGGTTCGGCCACGGCAAGGCCGAGGCCCTGGCCGGCATGGCGCAGGCGCTGTTTATCGGGGTCAGCGCGGTGTTGATCGGGGTGCAGGCGGTCGAACGCCTGCAAACGCCACAACCGTTGGGCGACACCACGGTCGGCATCGCGGTGATGCTGCTTTCGCTGGTGCTGACCATTGCCCTGCTGGCGTTGCAGCACAAGGTCATTCGCCTGACCGGCTCTACGGCGGTGCGCGCCGACTCACTGCACTACCGCTCCGACCTGCTGCTCAATGGCAGCATCTTGCTTGCCCTGTTGCTGACGCAGTTTGGCTGGTCGCAACTGGACGCCCTGTTCGGCCTGGCCATTGCTTTCTACATTCTCTGGAGCGCCCTGCAGATCGCGCGGGAAAGCACCGCCATCCTGATGGACAAGGCGCTGCCCGGCGAGGTTGGCGAGCAGATGGCCGCCCTGGTGCTGGCCATCCCCGGGGTGAAAGGGGTGCATGACCTGCGCACGCGGGTATCGGGCAACCAGTGGTTCGTGCAGTTGCACCTGGAGTTGCCTGGGGAGCTGGCGCTGCATGAGGCGCACGGCTTGTGCGTGGCGGCATCGAAGGTGATCCGCCAGCGTTATCCACAGGCGGATGTGATGGTGCACGCGGACCCGGTGTAGGCGCGTCAGCCTCAGTTGATGCTGTAACCACGCCCACTGAAACAGGCCCCCAGCGCACGCCGGTAGGTGTCTGTGACATTGCCCGGTGGCGCATAAACCGCCGTGGCCGGATCAAACCCAGACTGGCTCACCGCCCAACGATGGCATTGGTAGCGGTCCTGCTCCTGCTGCTCCTGCCCCTGGCCATTCATCGGATAGGCCACCACGTCGTAACCGTTGCCAGCCGGCACAGGCGCCGGCGCCACCCCCGGCGGGTTGACCACCACGTACTCGCGGCTGTCCGCCAGGTACTGGTAATAGGTATCGGCAACCAGGAAGAACAACGCCCCGCCCAACCATACCTCGCGGGCATACGACGGCAAGTATTCCACCCTTACCCCATAGGGCGGCGCCACGACGATGTAACTGCCGCCATGCGGCCGGTACCAGTAGCCGCCCGAGTAGAAGTAGTCCTGCCCGCGGTAGGGCACCTTCCAGTAGCGGTCAGGGAAGCGGTCGATGCTTTGCCCTGGCCGATACTGCGGCCCCGGCCCCCAGCCATTGCCATGCCCGTCCGGGCGCCCCTGCCAGTCACCGCCCGGCCGCTGCCCAGGCCCACCGGCCTGCCAGTGACGGTTATCGCCATTGCGCCGAGGGATGTCCTGGTAATAGCCCTCGCGCGGCGGCTGCGTCTGGCGCACTTCGTCGCGCGAGTTGAGCGGGGAGCGGCCCGCAGGGGCGCCAGTGGGGTCGCCGCCATGCCCACCGTGCGCCTCATCCGGGCCTTGGGCCAAGGCGCCCAGACTGATGCTCAACGCAACCAAACCAACACCTGCCAACTGCCAGATGCGCGACTTCATGGTGTTCCTCTCGGTAAAAAATGACTGCAGCCGCTGCCAGTCTACCGCGCCGGCCACAGCGGCAAGTTAAAATCGCGGACATGAAAAAAGGGAGGCCGTGGGGCCTCCCTTTGGGAATTGTCGTCCGTGCTCGGCACTTGTGGCGCCGGCTCACCTCACATCGTCTTCTGGACGGTGTGTAGCCCGGGGGCCTGGCGGATCCTGTTGGATGGCTGGCCGCGACCGCCCGCCTAGGGCGCGTCGCCGTGGACTGTTGTCCGGGCAGTGATTCTGTTGATAAAGATACCGAACCGGAGGTGACAGAGGATTGCGAAGATTGCTCAGATAAATAGCACTTGCGCAATTTTTCATCGCGGATTGATAATTCACCGCAATCGGAACAGAAAAGGCATATTCCATGAGCAAACTTGACCGCTACGACCTGAGCATCCTTGCCGAATTGCAGCGCGATGCGCGCATTTCCAACCAGGAGCTGGCCGAACGCATCGGCTTGTCACCTTCGCCGTGCTCGCGTCGGGTCAAGCAGCTGGAGGACGACGGCTACATTTCGCGTCAGGTTGCCCTGCTCGACCGCAAGAAGCTCGGCCTGAGCCTGACCGCCTATGTGCTGATCGGCATGGACCGCCACACCCCGGAGCGCTTCGAAACCTTCGAGGCCGCCATCCGCAACTTGCCGCAGGTGCTCGAATGCAGCCTGGTCACCGGTATGGACGCCGACTACCAGCTCAAAGTGGTGGTGCCAGACATGGACCATTACCAGAAATTGCTACTAGGCAGCCTGACCCGCATCGAAGGCGTCACCAGCGTGCGTTCGAGCTTCGTGCTCAACCAGGTGCTGGCCAGTACCGAACTGCCCTTGACGCACCTGCGTTGAATACCCGGGCGCCCGGCGTATGATCGAGCGCTCAGACTGCCTGGAGAACACAGATGGATCCCGCCGTATTCGAAGAATGGATGATGATTATCCTGGTCACCGTGCTGATCGGTTTCATGGGTTTCATCGTCTGGGACCTGGCGAAAAAGTCCAAGGCCGGGCGGTTTGGCACGATGATCCTGTTCTTCGTGCTGGGGCTGGGGGTGCTGGCCTTCATCATCAAGAGCGTGGTGGTGGCATTCCTGGAAGGCGTGTAGGCGCGCGGCGCTTTACCTTGCGTAGCGAATGGGCCGCAAAGCGGCCCCCTGCACCTACCTCGACAGCTTCGCTGCAACTTCCCGCCAGCACCCCTGCTCCAGCCCATCCAGCGCCCAGTCACCAATGCGCACCCGCACCAGGCGCAATGTCGGTAACCCTACCGCCGCCGTCATCCGCCGCACCTGGCGGTTACGCCCCTCGCGAATCACCAGCTCCAGCCAACTGGTCGGCACGCTCTTGCGAAAGCGCACCGGCGGGTTGCGTGGCCACAGCTCGGGCTCATCCAGGCGCCGTGCTTCAGCCGGCAATGTCGGCCCATCATTGAGTGCCACGCCTTCGCGCAGGCGTTGCAGTTGCTCGTCGCTCGCCTCGCCTTCCACCTGCACCCAATAGGTCTTGGCCAGTTTGTGCTTGGGGTCGGCGATGCGCGCCTGCAGGCCACCATCGTTGGTCAGCAGCAACAAGCCTTCGCTGTCACGGTCCAGCCGCCCGGCCGGGTACACTCCGGGGATGTCGATGAAGTCCTTGAGGGTCGCACGCCCTTCGCCATCGCTGAACTGGGTCAGCACGTCGAACGGCTTGTTGAACAGGATCAGGCGTGGCTCGGCCGGCGGCGCCTTGGGCTGGCGACGCTGGTCAGCAGGCCGCGCCTGGGGGCGGCGCGGCTTGGAACGGGGTGGCAGGGGCATGGATCCTCAGCGGAACGGCGGCTCATCGAAGCTACGCAGTTTACGCGAGTGCAGCGAATTGAGCTCGGTACGCAGCAGATCCAGTGCGGCGATGCCGATCTTCAAGTGCTGGCTGACCGCGCGGTTGTAAAACGCGTTGGCCGACCCCGGCAGCTTGATCTCACTGTGCAGAGGTTTGTCGGACACACACAGCAAGGTGCCGTACGGCACACGCAGCCGGTAGCCTTGGGCGGCAATGGTGCCACTCTCCATGTCCACGGCCACCGCACGTGACAGGTTGATCAATGGCCGCTCCTGGGCCCAGCGCAGTTCCCAGTTACGGTCGTCGTAGGTCAGCACGGTGCCGGTGCGCAGGCGTTTCTTCAGCTCTTCGCCACGCTCACCGGTCACCTGTGCAGCCGCTTCCTGCAAGGCCAGTTGCACCTCGGCCAAGGCCGGGATGGGAATGTTCGGCGGCACCACGCGGTCGAGGATACCGTCGCGCCGCATGTAGGCGTGCGCCAGCACATAGTCACCGATGGTCTGCGACTGCCGCAGGCCGCCGCAGTGGCCGATCATCAGCCAGCAGTGCGGGCGCAGCACGGCCAGGTGGTCGGTGATGTTCTTGGCATTGGAAGGGCCGACGCCGATGTTGACCAGGGTGACCCCGTCGCCGTCGCCCGCAATCAGGTGATAGGCCGGCATCTGGTAACGGTGCCAGACCACGCTGGCCACCAGGGCCTGGGTCTCGCCATGGTCCATGCCCTTTTCGATCACCACATTGCCCGGCAACACCATGCGCACGAAGCGCGGGTCTTCACGCAACTGCTCCAGGCCATGGCTGATGAACTGGTCGACATAACGGTGGTAGTTGGTCAGCAAGATCCACGGCTGCACGTGGCGCCAGTCGCTGCCGGTGTAATGCACCAGCCGGCGCAGCGAGAAGTCCACGCGCGCGGCATCGAACAAGGCCAACGGCAGGGTTTCGGTGCTGTCCCAGTCGTACAGGCCATCGGCGATATTGTCGGTGGCTGCCGACAGGTCGGTGCTGGGGAACACCCGCGCCAGCTGCGCCGCGGTGATACCGCTGCCGGCCAGTTCGTCGCCCTGGTCGACCACGTAGGGGTACGGGATGTTCTGCTCGCTGACGCCGACTTCAACCGTCACGGTGTAGTCGTGCATGAGGGGGCGCAACTGCTCCAGCAAATAGCCGCGGAAGGCGGCCGGCTGGGTGACGGTAACGCTATAGGTACCGGCTACCTGCACCTTGGCGTAAGCACGCGTGGTGGCCGCGACTTCACCTTGGCTGTAGTAGGTCAGGCGCAGCGCCGGGTAACGGAACAGCCCGCGTTCCTCGGCGTCTGGTTCGGTTCGGTCCTTGAGGTATTGCTTGAGGGCCTGGCTGAGGGCACCGGTGGCCTGAGCATGCAGGGCCGCCAGACGGTCGACGGCCTGTTCTGGGGTATCAACGACTACAAAAGCGTGGCTCACACTGTGCTTCCTGTCTGGACATGCATGTGGACCATCTTGCCTGCCTTCGAGGGTAAATACACCCCCATTGATCAGTGTTGCCAGGCTGGCGTAGCCCTGGCCACCAGCGCGTGCACATCCACACCCCGCGGCAACGCCCCATAGGCCCGGCCGCCACCGGCCAGGCGGCTACCGATGAAGGCATCGCTGACCACCGCATTGCCCGCTTCCAGCAGCAGTTTGGCCTGCAGTGCCAGGGCAATGTCCTCGGTCAACTGACGGGCGCGATACTGGATGTCGGCGGTGTCGGCGAACGCCCCCTTGAGGTTGCCGATGTGCGCGGCCAGCCGAGGGTCGCCATGGCCGTCCCCCAGTTCTGCGAACAGCGCATCGAGCACCCCGGGTTCCTTGGACAAGGCCCGCAGCACATCCAGGCACTGCACATTGCCCGAGCCTTCCCAGGTCGAGTTGACCGGCGCCTCACGGTACAACCGTGGCAGGATGCTGTCTTCGACATACCCGGCGCCGCCCAGGCATTCGGCGGCTTCATTGATCATGGCCGGCGCACGCTTGCAGATCCAGTACTTGCCCACCGCCGTGACCAGCCGGGCAAAATGCGCCTGCTGCGGGTCATCGAGCTGTTCCAGCGCCTGCCCCATGCGCAGGCTCAGGGCCAGCGCCGCCTCGCTTTCCAGCGCCAGGTCGGCCAGCACGTTCTGCATCAGCGGCTGCTCGTTCAGCACCCGGCCGCCGACCTTGCGATACGCGCAATGATGGGCCGCCTGGGTCAAGGCCTGGCGCATCAAGGCACTGGAGCCGACCATGCAGTCGAAACGGGTCATGGCGACCATTTCGATGATGGTCGGTACCCCGCGCCCTTCTTCGCCGACCATCCACGCCAGGGCGCCACGAAACTCCACTTCGCTGGAGGCATTGGAGCTGTTGCCCAGCTTGTTTTTCAACCGCTGGATATAGAACTGGTTGCGGTTGTCATCCGGGCGATGGCGTGGCAACAGGAAGCAGCTCAGGCCTTTTTCGGTCTGGGCCAGGGTCAGGAAGGCGTCGCACATGGGCGCCGAGCAAAACCACTTGTGGCCGACCAGTTCATAGGCCTGGCCCGGCCCAGGCGCACCCACAGGATAAGCGCGCGTGGTGTTGGCCCGCACATCGGTGCCGCCCTGTTTCTCGGTCATGGCCATGCCAAGGGTGACCCCCGCCTTGTGCCGATCCCCGACATTGCGCGGGTCGTATTCACGCGCCAGGACTTTGGGCAGCCAGTACTCGGCCAGCTCAGGCTGCAGCCTGAGCGCCGGCACCGCGGCAAACGTCATCGTCAGCGGGCAGCCGGTACCGGCTTCGGCCTGGGTGTGCAGGTAGGTCATCGAAGCCCGCGCCACATGGGCACCGGGGCGCGGCTCGGCCCAGGGCAATGAGGGCAGGCCATGTTCGACCGCGGTGCGCATCAGTTCGTGATAGGCCGGGTGAAACTCGACCAGGTCGATACGATGGCCATAGCGGTCGTGGCTGCTGAACTCCGGCTTGTGCGCGTTGGCCAGGAAGCCCGCGCGCATCAGCGGGCCGCCGGCCAAGGCACCGTAGGCATCGACCCGCGACTCGGCCCAGCCGGCGCCAAAGCGCCGCGACCATTCCTGCAATGGCAGGTCGAGGCGGTAGAGGTTGGCGCCATCAAGCGACGGCGGCTGGTTGGTGACTTCGTGGGTTTCAGCGTACTGGTGCAGGTTCATCGGGAGCTCCTGGAGCCGGGCATGCTTGAAAGGACCAGTGAAGCACTCCCTGGGGGTCAGTCAAAGTGACAAAAATGACTAATCGGGATGGCAATTGGTTCTGGCCTTACAGGGGCTCGCCATGTTTCAAAGCGAACGCCGCGTACCCTGCGTATGTACTGATGGCACCTGCACCTGACAAATAGCCACACTCAAACTCAGCTCAAAGCGGCTCCCCAACCCCCGTGTCGAGTCATGCGACAACGTCGCCCCCAACAACTCCCCCATCTGCCGGCAAATCGACAAGCCAATCCCCAGCCCGCCATAACGCCGGGTCATGGAACCATCGAGCTGATAAAAACGCTGATAAAGGGCCGCCTGGTCAAGATCATCAAAGCCGATACCACTGTCGCTGACCGTGAAGGTGAGCGCCAGGTTGTCCGGCCCCAGGTGTCGACCGCGCACTTGCAGCATGACCCCGCCCTGATGGGTGAACTTCAGGCCGTTGTCGAGCAGGCAACCCAGGCAGCGGCTGAGTTTTTGCGCATCACCCAACAGCGCATCCGGCAGCTCGGCGGGGATGTCCAGGCTCAGGTACAACCCTTTGCCCAGCGCCTGGCCGGCATGCGCGGCACGCAGGCCCTGCAGCAGGTTGCGCAAACTGAACGGCGCAGGCTGCGCACGCAGGCGACCACCTTGCAATTCGGAAAGGGTGAGGATGTCGTCGACCATGTCCATCATGCCCTGCGCCGAACCTGCCGCCGTGCGATGGTACTGGGCCATCTCGGCGTCCATCGGCAGCGTGTGCATCAGCTCCAGCGAACCGATCACACCATTCATCGGTGTGCGCAGCTCATGGGTCACGCTGGCCAGGAACTCGTCCTTCATGCGGTTGCTCCGGGCCAGTTCAAGGTTCAGTTGCTCCAGCGTTCGCCCGGTTTCACGCAAGGTTTGCGCCTGCTGCTCGCGCAGGCTGTTGATACGGTCGGCCAGCGCCAGCGACAGCAGTGCCACTTCCAGGGCCGAACCCAACTGGCTGGCATACATGGTGATGAACAGGTTCGGCAGGTAACCCAGCACCATCAAGGTGTTGACCAGCCCGCCCAGCAAAAACGCCGACCAGGCGATGATGAACCAGCGCGCCACCCGCAAGCCGCGCGACCAGGCATACACACCGGCAGTAAAGATGCTGACCGTAAACAGCAGCGCCAGCACCGTGGCCATGCGCAGGGCGATGCCATACGGCATGCTCACGGCCAGCACCATCACCACCGCGCCACCGAGCATCAACAGTTGCAGCAACCGGTCGAAGCCTCGGCTGATCGTGCCCAGTTGCAGAAAATGCCGCGCAAACTGGCAGCCAAACAAGCCGGCGGCGCCAATGAACAGCGGTGTCGAAGCATTCGCCCACCAGGGGCTGTCCGGCCAGAAGTAGGCGACCCCCGCACCGTTCACCGAAACCTGGTAAAGGCCGAACGACGCAATATAGAGGATGTAATAGAGGTAGCTGACATCCCGCACGCTGAGGTAGATGAACAGGTTGTACACCAGCATCACCAGCAGCACGCCGTAGATCATGCCCAACACGTACAGGCGAGTCGGCTGGTCCTCCATATAGGCTTCGGCGGACCATAACGCCAGCGGTGCCTGCACCGACCCCTGGCTGTGCAGGCGCAGGTAGACGGTAAGCGCCTGGCCAGGGCGCAGCGGCAACTCGAACAGGTAGTTGTTCTGCCGGATCTGCCGGCTGGCGTAGGGCAAGGCGTCGCCCGTGCGCTGGGCCAGGCGGTAAGCGCCGGCACTGTCGGGCAGGTACAGCTCAAGGTGGTCCAGGGGTGGGTAGGCCAGTTCCAGCAGCCATTCACGGGGCGAGGCAGTGGCCGATGCCAGGTAGTGCAAGTCGATCTTCAGCCAGAACACCGATGTGGAGTAACCGGCGTTCAACACCGGCTCGTGGTGCGCGCGAAACCGCTTGGCGAACGCAGGCGCACTGACCTCGGCGATGCTGGCGCTGCCATCATGGTCCTCGAAGACCTGCATGGCCTGGCCCAACGGAAGGTGGCGGGTGGCATCGTCGAATTCGACCGCCCCGGCCAGCACAGGCAACAAGCCCAGAAGCACAATCAGCAAATAGCGCATACAG
Organism: Pseudomonas sp. SWRI68; assembly: GCF_014269165.1. Classification (NCBI taxonomy): domain Bacteria; kingdom Pseudomonadati; phylum Pseudomonadota; class Gammaproteobacteria; order Pseudomonadales; family Pseudomonadaceae; genus Pseudomonas; species Pseudomonas sp. SWRI68. Next base: position 26,225 of record NZ_JABWRU010000028.1, read on the forward strand.
CCCCAGCATGGCCTGTCCGGTCGCGTCGCGGTTGCCTCCCATCCGTTTGAGACGACGTAATCCGGCAGAACCCGTTTGTCGAGTTATCCGAGCACTCTAGCATAGCTTTCCCACCTGGCAATCGACCACCTGCAATCACGATAAAACAGCTCTAAATCAATACTTTCAGAAGATTCCCACAAATAAATCTGACCACTCGATCAACAAAACCCGTTTGTAGGACGATCCCCACAAATAGGTTTGGTGGTAAGCTCGCCGCCCATGAATACCTACAGCTCCCGCCCCGTTGTCCTCTGTCTCTCCGGCCACGACCCCAGTGGCGGCGCCGGCTTGCAGGCAGATATCGAAGCCTTGATCGCCCAAGGCTGTCACGCCGCACCTGCGGTGACCGCCCTGACCGTCCAGGATACCGTCAACGTTTCCGACTTCCGCGTACTCGACCGCGAGTGGGTGCTGGCCCAGGCCAACGCCGTGCTGGCCGACTCCACGGTGGCCGCCGTCAAGCTGGGCATGCTCGGTTCGATCGACATGGTCGACACCGTCGCCGAACTGCTGGCTGCCCACCCGCACCTGCCGTTGGTCTGCGACCCGGTGCTGCGTGCCGGCGGCGGTGGCCGCCTGGGCAAGGACGAGGTCGGCTATGCCGTGCGCGAGCGCCTGCTGCCGCTGGCGACCATCGCCACGCCCAACCTGCCGGAAGCGCGCATTCTGGCCGAACTGCCGGAAGGCACGGCTGACGAGTGTGCCGAGAAACTGTTGCCGTTCTGTAGACACCTGCTGATTACCGGCGGTCACGGCGACGAAGACGAAATCCACAACCGCCTGTACAGCCGCGACGGCCAGTCCCATACCTGGACCTGCCAGCGCCTGCCTGGCAGCTATCATGGCTCGGGCTGCACCCTGGCCAGTGCCCTGGCTGGCCGACTGGCCCTCGGCGAACAGCTGCAAAGCGCTGTACGCAGCGCCCTGGACTACACCTGGCGGACCCTGCGTGACGCCGAGCAACTGGGCCGCGGCCAGTTCGTACCACGCCGTCTGCCCCTGGACTTCTGCTCCTGATACGAGGCTTTCAGATGAAGCTACGCGGTCTGTATGCAATCACCGACAGCCAGCTGCTCGCCGGCCGTTTCCTGTCTCATGTCGAAGCGGCGCTGGAGGGCGGCGTGTGCCTGCTGCAGTACCGCGACAAGAGTGACGACGCGGCCCGCCGCTTGCGTGAAGCCGAAGCATTGATGCGCCTGTGCGAGCGCTACGATACCCAACTGATCATCAACGATGATGCCGAACTGGCCGCCCGCCTGGGCGTGGGTGTACACCTGGGCCAGACCGACGGCCCACTCACCCCGGCCCGCGCCCTGCTCGGTCGCAACGCCATCATCGGCTCGACCTGCCACGCCCAGCTCGACCTGGCCCGGCAGGCCGCCAGCGAAGGCGCCAGCTACGTGGCCTTCGGGCGGTTTTTCAACTCCGTGACCAAGCCGGGCGCGCCGGCCGCCAGCCTCGACCTGCTGGAGCAGGCCCGCGCCCAGGTCAAGCTGCCGATCGCCGTGATCGGCGGCGTCACCCTCGACAACGCTGCCCCGTTGGTCGCCCATGGCGCCGACCTGCTGGCAGTGATCCACGGCTTGTTTGGTACCGATAGCGCGCCGGAAGTCACCCGCCGCGCCCGTGCCTTCAATGCCCTGTTCGCTTCCTGATTTCGAGAGAAGATCCCATGTCCCGTTCCGAATCCCTGTTCGCCCAAGCCCAGAAGCACATCCCGGGCGGCGTCAACTCGCCGGTCCGCGCGTTCAAGAGCGTTGGCGGCACGCCCCTGTTCTTCAAGCATGCCGAAGGCGCTTATGTCGTTGACGAAGATGACAAGCGCTACGTCGACTACGTCGGCTCCTGGGGCCCGATGATCCTCGGCCACGGCCACCCTGAAGTACTCGACGCGGTGCGTAACCAGCTGCAGCACGGCCTGTCCTATGGCGCACCGACGGCCATGGAGACCGAGATGGCCGACCTGGTCTGCTCGCTCGTGCCATCGATGGAGATGGTGCGCATGGTCAGCTCCGGCACCGAAGCCACCATGAGCGCCATCCGCCTGGCCCGTGGCTACACCGGCCGCGACGCCATCATCAAGTTCGAAGGCTGCTACCACGGCCACTCCGACAGCCTGCTGGTCAAGGCAGGCTCGGGCCTGCTGACCCAAGGCGTGCCAAGCTCGGCGGGCGTACCGGCGGACTTCGCCAAACACACCCTGACCCTGCCGTTCAACGACATTGCCGCGGTCGAGAAGACCCTGGCCGACGTCGGCCAGAGCGTGGCCTGCATCATCGTCGAGCCGGTCGCCGGCAACATGAACTGCGTACCGCCCGCGCCAGGCTTCCTCGAAGGCCTGCGTGAGCAGTGCGACAAGCACGGTGTGGTGTTGATCTTCGACGAGGTGATGACCGGCTTCCGCGTCTCGCTGGGCGGCGCCCAAGGCCACTATGGCATCACCCCTGACCTGTCGACCTTCGGCAAGATCGTCGGCGGCGGCATGCCCGTCGGCTGCTTCGGCGGCAAGCGCGAGATCATGGGCTGCATCGCCCCGCTCGGCCCGGTCTACCAGGCCGGCACCCTGTCGGGCAACCCGCTGGCCATGGCCGCCGGCCTGACCACGCTGAAGCTGATCAGCCGCCCTGGGTTCCACGCCGAGCTGACCGACTTCACCAGCCGCATGCTCGACGGCCTGCAGCAACGCGCCGATGCCGCTGGCGTGCCGTTCGTCACCACGCAGGCGGGTGCCATGTTCGGCCTGTACTTCAGTGGCGCCGACGACATCGTCACCTTCGACGACGTGATGGCCAGCGATGCAGACCGCTTCAAGCGCTTCTTCCACCTGATGCTCGAAGGTGGCGTGTACCTGGCGCCGAGTGCGTTCGAGGCCGGCTTCACCTCCATCGCCCACGGTGACAAAGAGCTGCAGATCACCCTGGATGCGGCTGAGCGAGCGTTCGCGAAACTCAAGTAAGTGGCATTGCCTGCACCCACCAGGCGGCGGGTGCAGGCGCAAAAAAGCCCGAGACAATCAGCCAACTCCCCCACCCATGCAGAAATTCGAGTAAAACTTTGTAAGGTTGGCGTTGCTTATCCCATAATGTGCCACCAGAGACATTGGCCGCAGCTTTGCAGAGGTAAGTCGATCCCCATGAACCGCACCGGCCGCGCCCTGACCCTGGGCTGCCTGTTGCTTCTTCAGTCCCTGCTGGCCCTGGCGGAGGGCGGTAACTCGTTGCTGATTCCAGCGACGGGCCGCTGCACCCTGAATGTTCAGCCAGAAGACCTCGCCAATGCCCTAAAGGCTTGCGAGCAGACGGCGACGACGGGGGATGCCCAGGCGCAGTTCGAACTGGGCGAGTACTACTACACCCAGACGCCAAAAGACCTGAACAAGGCGCTGAACTGGTTCCAGAAGGCCTCGCTGCAAGGCCACGCCCAGGCGCAATATCGCCTTGGCGCCATGTTCTACCGGGGCGAAGGGGTCAAGGCCAACAACGTGCAGGCCTACATTCTGCTGAAAATGGCGGCAGTCAACGGTGCCGAGGATGCGCTGGATATGGCCGACGAAGTCACCGAACAGATGCCCCGCGACGAACTGGAGCATGCCACCCAGGTGCTCGGCCAGATCTTCCGCAAGTACCTGCTCGAACTGCAGAACGCCGAAGGCCGCACGCCGTTCTCGCCACTGCCCTGAACCGCCCTACTTCTCCGGCATCGGCATGGGGAACGGCATCACGTTGCCGCCGCCCTTGGCTTCGCTGATCTTCGCCGTGCCCAGGCGCTCGACCTCATCGATGCGCACGATCGAATGCATCGGCACAAAGCTGCGGATCACACCTTCGAACTGGCTCTTGAGTTTTTCCTCGCTGGGGTCGACCACCACCTGAGTGCGCTCGCCGAAGACGAACTCTTCGATTTCCAGAAAGCCCCACAGGTCGCTCTGGAAGATCTGCTTGGCATACATCTCGAAGACCTGCCCCTGGTTGAGGAAGATCACTTTATAGATGGCGGGTTCGCGTTTGCTCATGTTTGGCGGGATAACCCATGTGTAAGAAAAGGCGCGCATCATAGCAGTGCCGGCCGCTTCGCAGGCAAGCCCACGATGGGCCGGCACAGGCCGCAAGACCCTTGATCGTTTCAGTGCTTTCGCCACTGCCATTCAAGGGTTATTCTTGAGCTCACATCCATTGCCGTCGGGCGGCTAAAAACGACCTTGAACGCACCCATAGAACCCCATCGTTTCATCCTCGAACCTTTCGAGGCCCACCGTTTCGCCAACTTGTGCGGCCAGTTCGACGAGCACCTGCGCCTGATCGAACAACGCTTGGCCATCGAGATCCGCAACCGCGGCAATCAGTTCGAACTGATCGGCGAGCCCAAGACCACTTCCGCTGCTGAACAGCTGCTGCGCCGCCTCTATCGCGAGGCCAAGGCCACTGACCTGTCGCCGGAAACCGTCCATCTGTACCTGCAGGAGTCGACCGTCGAGAACATCGACAACCCGGCGGTCAACGAGGTCAGCGTCTCGTTGCGCACGCGCAAGGGCAATATTCGCCCGCGCGGCGTCAACCAGCAGCGCTACGTCAAGGAAATCCTGGCCAACGACATCAACTTCGGCGTTGGCCCGGCCGGTACTGGCAAGACTTACCTGGCCGTGGCCTGCGCCGTGGATGCCCTGGAGCGCGAACAGGTGCGCCGCATCCTGCTGGTGCGCCCGGCGGTCGAGGCGGGCGAGAAGCTCGGCTTCCTGCCCGGCGACCTGGCACAGAAGATCGACCCGTACCTGCGCCCGCTGTATGACGCGCTCTACGAAATGCTGGGCTTCGAGCACGTGGCCAAGCTGATCGAGCGCCAGGTGATCGAGATCGCCCCGCTGGCCTACATGCGTGGCCGCACCCTGAACAACAGCTTCATCATCCTCGACGAGAGCCAGAACACCACGCTTGAGCAGATGAAGATGTTCCTTACCCGCATCGGCTTCGGCTCGACTGCGGTGATCACCGGTGACATCACCCAGGTCGACCTGCCGCGTGGCACCAAGTCGGGCCTGGCGCATGTGATCGACGTGCTCAGGGACGTTCCGGGTATCAGCTTTACCCATTTCCAACCCAAAGATGTGGTTCGTCACCCACTGGTGCAACGCATCGTCGAGGCCTACGACCGCTTCGAAGGCCGTCAGGCCCAGCTAGAGGCACCCGGCAAAGATGCTTGAACTCGACCTGCAACGGGCCACGGACGCCGCCGCCCCTGATGATGCCGCCTTCCGTCGCTGGTGCGAGCTGGCCCTTCGCCAGCGCACAGCCGACTCGGAAATGACCATTCGCCTGGTCGATGAAACCGAAGGCCGCGAGCTGAACCACACCTACCGGCACAAGGACTACGCGACCAACGTGTTGTCGTTTCCCGCCGACGTGCCCGATGACCTGCTCGATATCCCATTGCTGGGCGACCTGGTGATCTGCGTGGCGGTGGTCGAGCGCGAAGCCGCCGAACAGGGCAAGGCCCTGGAGGCGCATTGGGCGCACTTGGTAATACACGGCTGCCTGCATCTGCTCGGTTACGACCACATCGACGATGAAGAAGCCGAGGAAATGGAAGCCCTGGAACGAGAATTGCTGGCAGAACTGGGCCACCCGGACCCCTATGCCGACGACGAAACCGATTCAATCACACACTGACACTGCAAGGATCACGAGTAACCGCCATGAGCGAAGATCGATCGAGCAACGGGCAAAAGTCCTGGTTGGGTAAACTGACCCAGGCTTTTGCCCATGAGCCGAAAAACCGCCAGGAGCTCCTTGAGCTGCTGCGCGAAGCCCATCAGAACAAGCTGCTCGACAGCGAAGCGCTGACCATCGTCGAAGGCGCCATCCAGGTCGCTGACCTGCAAGTGCGCGACATCATGGTGCCGCGCTCGCAAATGATCAGCATCAAGGCCAGCCAGTCGCCTCGCGAGTTCCTGCCGGCGGTGATCGACGCCGCGCACTCGCGCTACCCGGTGATCGGCGAAAGCCACGACGATGTGCTGGGCATCCTGCTCGCCAAGGACCTGCTGCCGCTGATCCTCAAGGAGAACGGCGACAGTTTCAACATCAAGGACCTGCTGCGCCCGGCTACCTTCGTGCCCGAGTCCAAGCGCCTGAACGTGCTGCTGCGCGAGTTCCGTGCCAACCATAACCACATGGCCGTGGTCATCGACGAATACGGCGGTGTGGCGGGCCTGGTGACCATCGAAGACGTACTGGAACAGATCGTCGGCGACATCGAAGACGAGCATGACGTCGAGGAAGACAGCTACATCAAGCCGCTGCCCAGCGGCGACTTCCTGGTCAAGGCACTGACGCCGATCGAGAACTTCAACGAGTTCTTCGACAGCAGCTTCTCCGATGACGAATTCGACACCGTTGGCGGCCTGGTGATGAGCGCATTCGGGCACCTGCCCAAGCGCAACGAAACCACCGAGATCGGCGCCTACAAGTTCCGCATTCTCAATGCCGACAGCCGGCGGGTACACTTGCTGCGCCTGACACCGATCACCCGCTAAGGACAATCATGCGTTGGATCACCCGCCCCGGCTGGCCCGGTAACCTGCTGGCCATGGCGGCCGGCGCTTCCACCCTCCTGGCCCTGGCGCCATTCGACATCTGGCCGCTGGCCCTTTTGTCCATCGCCCTGCTCTACCTTGGCCTGCGCGAGCTCAGCCCGCGCCAGGCCATGGGCCGTGGCTGGTGCTTCGGTTTCGGCCTGTACGGCGCCGGCACCTGGTGGATCTACGTCAGCATGACCACCTACGGCGGCGCCTCGCCGCTGCTGGCGATCCTGCTGCTGTTGGCGTTCTTCGCCGCCCTGGCCTGGTTCTTCGCCCTGCCCGCGTGGCTGTGGGCGCGCTGGCTGCGGCGCAATGAGGCGCCACTGGCTGATGCCTTGTGCTTCGCGGCCCTGTGGCTGCTGCAGGAGGCCTTCCGCGGCTGGTTCCTCACCGGCTTCCCTTGGCTTTATGCCGGCTACAGCCAGCTCGACGGCCCGCTGGCGGGCCTTGCCCCGCTGGGGGGTGTATGGCTGATCTCGTTCACCCTGGCGCTTAGCGCCGCGTTGCTGTGCAACTTGCCCCGCCTGCGTGCCCGGCCCTCGTTCCTGGCCGTCGCCGGCGTGCTGCTGCTGGCCCCCTGGCTACTGGGCATGGCACTCAAGGGCCACGCCTGGACCAAGCCTGCCGGCGAGCCGCTGAAGGTGGCCGCCATCCAAGGCAACGTCGCGCAGGACCTGAAGTGGGACCCGGCCCACATCGACGCCCAGCTGGCGCTGTACCGTGACATGAGCTTCACCTCAAAGCCGGTAGACCTGCTGATCTGGCCCGAAACTGCGGTACCGGTGCTCAAGGACCAGGCCCAGGGCTACATCGACGTGATGGGGCGCTTTGCCGCCGAGCGCCATTCGGCGCTGATCACCGGCGTGCCGGTGCGTGAGGTGGTGCACCACCAGCGCCGCTACTACAACGGCATTACCGTAACCGGCGAAGGTGACGGCACCTACCTCAAGCAGAAGCTGGTGCCCTTCGGCGAGTACGTGCCCTTGCAGGACATGCTGCGCGGCGTGATCGAGTTCTTCAACCTGCCCATGTCGGACTTCGCCCGGGGCCCGGAAGACCAGCCGTTGCTGCAGGCCAAGGGTTATCAGGTCGCACCGTACATCTGCTATGAAGTGGTCTACCCCGAGTTTGCCGCCAGCCTGGCAGCGCGCAGCGACCTGCTGCTGACGATCAGCAACGACACCTGGTTCGGCACCTCGATCGGCCCGCTGCAGCACCTGCAGATGGCACAGATGCGCGCACTGGAAGCCGGCCGCTGGATGATCCGCGCCACCAACAACGGTGTGACCGCGCTGATCGACCCGTTTGGGCGCATTACCACACAGATCCCGCAGTTCCAGCCGGCGGTGCTGTATGGCGAGGTGGTGCCGATGCAGCAGCTGACGCCTTATCTGCAGTGGCGTTCGTGGCCGCTGGCGATTGTCTGTGTGCTGTTGCTCGGGTGGGCGTTGCTGGCAGGGCGGATTGCCAAGACTGTTTGACTGCGCCCTCCTTAATGACCGGCGCAGTCTTGTAGGAGCGGCCTTGCGTCGCGAAAGGGCTGCGTAGCGGCCCCAGGTTCTGTGGCGCAAAGAAGATCGCTGGGGCTGCTGCGCACCCCTTCCGCGACGCAAGGCCGCTCCTACAAAGACCAAGCACCTCCGAGATCAGTAGAACAACCGATACCCCACCAACCCCACCGCTTCATTAAGCAACTGCCCGCTCTGCCACATCGCCCGGCTTTCCGGCAGCAACCCGGCAAACGGGCGGGCATGCTCGCGCCCGAGGAAGCCCATCGGCGCCGGCACCACGTCGAACCCTGCCTGCTCGAAGCTCCAGCGCGAACGCTGCATATGCCAGGCCTGCGTCACCACGACCACCCGGCGAATACCCAGCGGCTGCAGCATGTCCGCCGTGAACCGGGCATTTTCCCAGGTGGTGCGGCTGGCCTGCTCTTGCCATTTCACCTCAACCGCAAAATCCTCACGCAAGCGATCGGCCATCAACCGCGCTTCACTGGGCGGCGTGCCATAGTGCAAGCCACCACTGGTCAGCACCGGCAAACCCGAGGCCTTGGCCAACCGTGCGGCAAAGCGCATGCGCTCAAGGGCCGTTGCAGTGGGCTGGTCATCGCCACCCCAGGCCGGGTCACCGCGCTCGCGCCCTGCGCCCAGCACGACAATGGCATCCGCCCTGCCCGCAAGGCCCGCCCATTCGCTGACCGCCAGCGGCGGCTCGGTCTCCAGCAGGCGCGCCGATTCCTGCACGGCAAGCGGCAAGCTCATCAGCCACAAACTGCCAAGGCCCACGGCGAAGCACAGCCCGGCCAGCCGTGGGCGCCGCTTGCGCAGCCACCACGCCGCCAACAGCAGCAGCAAGAGGACGCCAGGCGGCATCAGCCATTGTTTGATGAAGAATCGGATCGGCATCGGCCACACCTCCATGGAAGGTGTGCAGCCTAAGAGGATCGACGCCGGGCAACAAGTGTGCGGCCGGCGACGATCGTGAGAAGTGTATTGAAGAACCGGCGCGCGATGGCCTGCGGCTGGCGTCCTGAACGGCTAACGATGTGGCAGCGTCCTGGATCTCGCCGTGCTGGCGGGGCGTTTCTTGTCCTTGAGCCAGATGATCTTGGCCGATGTCGGCTCCGCTTGCGGGTAACTGCCGGCACAGGCATTTTGGCGCTCCGGGAGGGTGTCCAGGTACGCCTTGATCACTTCGAACTCTGCGTGGCTAAGGCCACGCAACTCCAGCTCGGCTGGCATCTCGTCGCGCAATCTTACCGATGTCCTGGCAACTTCCAGCGCCAGGCCAAGGCGGTCGATCAGGCGTTCGTAAAGCTCCGGTTTGATTGCGGGTAGCTGCGTCTCTCCCATCCGTTCACCTCATTGAAGGTCAGAATATCTCCCCCCACACCTGAGCTTAGCGTCACTCTAAAAAGCAGCCGTTTGCCGCGACCAGCGGCCATTAGCAATCAAGGTTTCCCACGATGCGCGGCGCTGCTGTATGCTACGGCGTTCACTCTAAACGACACCGGAGTACCGGTTGCAGCGAGGTTCCGCTGCCTGGAACAAGGTCTCTTCTCTCTCAGCCAAAAGTAGCCATGCACGAACAATACACGCCCCGTGATATCGAAGCCGCCGCCCAGAACTTCTGGGACGAGCAACAATCGTTCGCTGTTACCGAACAGCCAGGCAAAGACACTTACTATTGCCTATCGATGTTCCCGTACCCGAGCGGCAAGCTACACATGGGCCACGTGCGCAACTACACCATCGGTGACGTGATTGCCCGCTACCAGCGCATGCTGGGCAAAAACGTCCTGCAGCCGATGGGCTGGGACGCCTTCGGCATGCCCGCGGAAAACGCGGCGATGAAAAACAACGTCGCCCCGGCCAAGTGGACCTACGAAAACATCGACTACATGAAGACCCAGCTCAAGAGCCTGGGCCTGGCCATCGACTGGGCACGTGAAGTCACCACCTGCAAGCCGGACTACTACCGCTGGGAACAGTGGCTGTTCACCCGCCTGTTCGAAAAGGGCGTCATCTACCGCAAGAACGGTACCGTCAACTGGGACCCGGCCGACCAGACCGTGCTCGCCAACGAGCAGGTCATCGACGGCCGCGGCTGGCGTTCGGGCGCGCTGATCGAAAAGCGCGAAATCCCGATGTACTACTTCCGCATCACCGACTATGCAGACGAGCTGCTGGAAAGCCTCGACGAGTTGCCGGGCTGGCCTGAACAGGTCAAGACCATGCAGCGCAACTGGATCGGCAAGTCGCGCGGCATGGAAGTGCAGTTCCCGTTCGACCAGGCCAGCATCGGCCACGAAGGCACCCTCAAGGTCTTCACCACCCGCCCCGACACACTGATGGGCGCCACCTACGTCGCAGTCGCCGCCGAACACCCGCTGGCCACCCAGGCCGCCCAGGGCAACCCGGCGCTGCAGGCGTTCATCGACGCGTGCAAGAGCGGTAGCGTCGCCGAGGCCGACATGGCCACCCAGGAGAAGAAGGGCATGCCCACTTCCCTGTTCGTCGACCACCCGCTGACCGGCGAGAAGCTGCCGGTGTGGGTCGCCAACTACGTATTGATGCATTACGGCGATGGCGCGGTGATGGCCGTGCCGGCCCACGACGAGCGCGACTTCGAGTTCGCCCACAAGTACAACCTGCCGGTCAAGGCCGTGGTGCGCACCAGCGCTGGCGATGACGTCGGCAACGAGTGGCTGGCCGCCTATGGCGAGCATGGCCAGCTGATCAACTCCGGCGAGTTCGACGGCCTGGACTTCGCCGGCGCCTTCGACGCCATCGAGGCCGCCCTGATCCGCAAGGACCTCGGCAAGTCGCGTACCCAGTTCCGCCTGCGCGACTGGGGCATCAGCCGTCAGCGCTACTGGGGCTGCCCGATCCCGATCATCCACTGCCCGTCCTGCGGCGACGTGCCGGTACCGGAAGACCAGCTGCCGGTCACCCTGCCGGAGAACGTGGTACCGGACGGCGCCGGCTCGCCACTGGCGCGCCTGCCAGAATTCTACGAATGCACCTGCCCGAAATGCGGCACTGCGGCCAAGCGCGAAACCGACACCATGGACACCTTCGTCGAGTCGTCCTGGTACTTCGCCCGCTACGCCTCGCCAAACTACGATCAGGGCCTGGTCGACCCGAAAGCGGCCAACCACTGGCTGCCGGTCGACCAGTACATCGGCGGCATCGAGCACGCGATCCTGCACCTGCTGTACGCGCGCTTCTTCCACAAGCTGATGCGTGACGAAGGCCTGGTCACGTCGAACGAGCCGTTCAAGAACCTGCTGACCCAAGGCATGGTGGTCGCCGAGACTTACTACCGCGTCGCCAGCAACGGTGGCAAGGACTGGTTCAACCCGGCCGACGTCGAAATCGAGCGTGACGCCAAGGCCAAGATCATTGGTGCGCGCCTGAAGACCGACGGCCTGCCGGTGGAAATCGGCGGCACCGAGAAGATGTCGAAGTCGAAGAACAACGGCGTCGACCCGCAATCAATGATCGAAGCCTACGGCGCCGACACTTGCCGCCTGTTCATGATGTTCGCCTCGCCACCTGACATGAGCCTGGAGTGGTCCGACTCCGGCGTCGAAGGTGCAAGCCGCTTCCTGCGCCGTGTCTGGCGCCTGGCCCAGGGCCACGTCAACCAGGGCCTGCCGGGCACGCTGGATGTCGCCGCGCTGGACGACGCGCAAAAAACCATCCGTCGCGCCATCCATGCCGCCATCAAGCAGGCCAGCACCGACGTGGGCCAGTACCACAAGTTCAACACCGCCATCGCCCAGGTGATGACCGTGATGAACGTGCTGGAAAAGGCCCCGCAAGCCACCGAACAGGACCGCGCCCTGCTGCAGGAAGGCCTGGAAGCCGTGACGCTGCTGCTGGCACCGATCACCCCGCACATCTCCCACGAGCTGTGGAAGGCGCTGGGCCACGACCAGGCGGTCATCGATGCTGGCTGGCCAGCGGTCGACGAGAGCGCGCTGGTGCAGGACAGCATCGTCCTGGTGGTACAGGTCAACGGCAAGCTGCGTGGCCAGGTCGAAATGCCGGCCGCCGCCAGCCGCGAGGAAATCGAAGCCGCCGCCCGCAGCAACGAGAATGTCCTGCGCTTCATCGATGGCCTGACCATCCGCAAGGTCATCGTGGTGCCGGGCAAGCTGGTCAACATCGTCGCCAATTGATGGCACGCCCGCCCGCAGCCACTGCGGGCGGGCGGTACAGGCCCAAGAGGGAGCAACAACATGATCAAACGCAATCTGCTGGTAATCGGCCTGGCCGTTTTGCTCAGCGCCTGCGGTTTCCAGCTGCGCGGCACTGGCTCTACCGAGCTGAGTGTCAAGGAGATGGACGTCAGTGCACGTAATGCCTATGGCGAAACCGTGACCGAACTGCGCCAGGTGCTGGAGCGCAGCGGCGTCAACGTGCACGCCGGCGCACCGTACCGCCTGGTCCTGACCAACGAGCAGGAAAACCAGCGCGCCGCGACCTACAGCGGTGGCAGCCGCTCGGCCGAGTACGAGCTGACCACGGTGCTGAACTACAGCATCCAGGGCCTGAACAACCTGGAACTGCTCAGCGACAAGCTGGAAGTGCGCAAGATCTACGTGCGTGACGCCTCCAACATCACCGGTTCCGAGCAGGAAGCCAATCGGGCACGTGAAGAAATGCGCCGCGACCTGGTCAACGCCATGGTTGTACGCCTGCAAATGCTGACCCCGGCCCAACTGGACGAGCTGCAGGTCAAAGCCGACGAACGCGCCAAGGCCGAAGCCGACGCGCTGGAAGCGGCCCGCAGCCAGCAGGCTGAAACGCCGCAGCAGTCGCCACTGGAAGTTCCGGGCAACTGAGCCCGCGCGGGGCACCCCGGTGCCCCGCCTGTTTCCAATGAAACTCGCCCCCGCCCAACTCAACAAGCACCTGCAAGGCGCCCTGGCACCGGTCTACGTGGTCAGTGGCGACGACCCGTTGCTGTGCCAGGAAGCCGCCGACGCCATCCGTGGCGCCGCACGCCAGCAGGGTTTCGACGAACGCCAGGTGTTCAGCGCCGACGCCAATTTCGACTGGGGCACCCTGCTTCAGGCCGGTGCCAGCCTTTCCCTGTTCGCCCAGCGCCGCCTGCTGGAGCTGCGCCTGCCCTCTGGCAAACCCGGGGACAAGGGCGCCGCCGCGTTGATGGAATACTGCGCCAACCCGGCCGAGGACACGCTGCTGCTGATCAGCCTGCCCAAGCTCGACGGCAGCGCGCAGAAGACCAAATGGGGCAAGGCCCTGATCGAAGGCGCCCACTGCCAGTTCATCCAGGTCTGGCCGGTAGATGCCCACCAGCTACCCCAGTGGATCAACCAGCGGCTGTCACAGGCGGGCCTTTCGGCGCAGCGTGATGCGGTCGACCTGATTGCCGCACGCGTCGAAGGCAACCTGCTGGCCGCCGCCCAGGAAATCGAAAAGCTCAAGCTGCTGGCCGAGGGTAACCAGATCACCGTGGAGACCGTGCAGTCGGCAGTCGCCGACAGCGCCCGCTTCGATGTCTTCGGGCTGGTCGATGCCATTCTCAATGGCGAAGCCGCGCATGCCCTGCGCATGCTCGAAGGGCTGCGCGGTGAAGGCGTGGAGCCACCGGTGATTCTGTGGGCACTGGCCCGCGAGCTGCGGCAACTGGCCGGGCTGGCTCAGCAGTTCAGCCAGGGCGTACCGCTGGACAAAGCCTTCAGCCAAGCACGACCACCGGTGTGGGATAAACGCCGCCCGCTGGTCAGCAAAGCACTGCAGCGCCTTTCCGCGCAGCGTTGGGCCCAGCTGTTGCAGGATGCCCAACGTATCGATGCGCAGATCAAGGGGCAGGCCGAGGGGTCGCCTTGGACCGGGCTGGCGCGGCTTTCGTTGTTGATGGCGGGGCAGCGATTGGCGCTTCCTTCGCAATAGCCGGGCGCGCTGCGCGCGCCTTTCGCGACGCAAGGCCGCTCCTACGAGCGTCGCGTACTGCCACCCATAAACACAATCAATTGGCCCGTAGTAGCCCTGGGGCCTACAGTGCGCCCCGAAAGCCACCCATCGGGAACCTGCACCATGAGCAAAAAGCCGAAAAAGCACGGCCCCAACAAGGCCAAGTCGATCGTCGCCCAGCCCTTGTTCCGCTGCCGCCAGGAACAACCAGACAAGGGCAAAGGCAGCTACCGCCGCGAAGCCTTCCAATCGAGAGATTGGGAGGCTTCTTACTTTTTGGCCGCATGAAAGCATCGAAAGCGCAGGCATGGTATGGTCGGCACCTGACCTGAAATTCTGGATCTGTGCATGCTCTTCAGTCTTCTCCCCCGTTGGAAATCCCGCCAGCTGATCGCGGCCTCCAGCTTCATCCTGCTCGTCGCCTGCGCGGAAAAACCCACCGCCGCCGATGCCTTGCCGCTGGCCCCTGCCCAGCCCGCTCCAGTGGTGAACCTGCCCGGTGCAACGCCCGACGCCAGCACTGAGATCCAACCCCTGCAAACCTTCGCGCAATGGCAGGCTGGCTTCCGCCAACAAGCGCTGCAGGCCGGTATTTCGCCGAACACCTTCGACCGTGCATTCATCGGTGTTACCCCCGACCTGGACGTGATCAAGGCCGACCGCAGCCAGCCTGAGTTCAGCCGGCCGGTGTGGGAGTACCTTGAAGGCGCCCTGTCGCCACTGCGTGTGCGCAACGGCAAGAAACTGCTGGAGCAGAATGCAGAGCTGCTGACCCGCCTCGAACAGCGCTATGGCGTGGATCGCCAGGTGCTGGTTTCGGTCTGGGGCATGGAAAGCAACTTCGGCCAGTTCCAGGGCAGCAAGTCGGTCATTCGCTCGCTGGCGACCCTGGCCTACGAAGGCCGCCGCCCGCAGTTCGCCCAGGATCAACTGATTGCCGCCCTGCAGATCCTGCAGAACGGTGACATCCAGCCGGAGGCCATGCGCGGTTCGTGGGCCGGTGCAATGGGCCAGACCCAGTTCATTCCGACTACCTACAACACCCATGCGGTGGATTTCGACGGCGATGGCCGCCGGGACATCTGGAACAGCACCCCGGACGCCCTGGCCTCGACCGCGCACTACCTGCAAAGCTCCGGCTGGAAGCGTGGCCAACCCTGGGGCTTTGAAGTGCAGGTGCCGGCAGGTTTCGACTTCTGGCTGGCCGATGGTTCGCTGCGCAAGCCGGTGAGCGAGTGGCTGCAACTGGGCGTGACACTGCCAGCCGGCACCCAACTGCCCGCCAACAGCAATCAGCTGTCCGCCGCCCTGCTGCTGCCTGCGGGCGCTCGCGGTCCGGCGTTCCTGGTACTGGACAACTTCCGCGCGATCCTCAAGTACAACAACTCATCGTCCTATGCCCTGGCAGTGAGCCTGTTGGGTGATCGGTTCTCAGGCTGGGGGTTCATTGCCGGCAGCTGGCCGAAAGAGGACCTGCCCCTGAGCCGCAGCGAACGCATGGAGCTGCAGCACCTGCTCAATGCCAGCGGGCATGACGCGGGCAATGCCGACGGCATCATTGGCGCCAATACCCGCAAGGCCATTCGCACCGCCCAGCAGGGGTTGGGTTGGCCGGCGGATGGGTATCCGACGCACAAGCTGCTTGAGAGCTTGCGTCAGCGTTGAGGCAGTTGGGGCTGCGGCGCAGCCCCATCAAGCCCTGAACAGATCCTGCTGCAACACCAGGCTCATCTTCTCGCTGTCCAGCACCACCTCGGCTCCCAGCGGCAAGCACACATTCGGGTCACAGTGCCCACTGCGCCACCCGGCCAGCACCGGCACACCCAGCGGCCCGAAAATGTCCTGCAGCAACGGCGTCATAGCCGCCACGGTAATACCGGCGAAATCCCCCACCAGCACCCCCTTCACCCCCGCAAGCTTGCCCGCCAGGCGTAACTGGGTCAGCAAACGGTCGACGCGAAACAGCGGCTCGTTGACGTCTTCGATGAACAAGATGCAGCCCTGGGTATCGATCTGGGCCACAGTGCCCAGGGTCGCACCCAGCATCGACAGGTTGCCGCCCAACAAACGCCCGCTGGCAACACCCGGCACCACGCAGCTCAGGGCAAAGTCTGCCGGATGAGCGATCGCATCCCCCGCCCCTACCCGCCCCATCAACTGGGCCACCAGCGACGACTCGGTCGGTTGCTGCTTGGCGCCTAGCAGGTCGGCATTGAGCATCGCCCCATGGAAGGTAATCAACCCGGTCTTGCGGTAGATGGCCGTGTGCAGCGCGGTGATGTCGCTGTAGCCGATCAGCGGCTTGGGATTACGCCGAATGAGCTCAAAATCGAGCCTATCGAGCAAACGCATGCTGCCGTAACCCCCGCGCATGCACACAATCGCATCGATGGCTGGATCGGCGAAGGCATCGTGAAGGTCCTGCAGCCTTTGCTGATCAGTACCTGCAAGGTAACCCTGGGCCTCTTCCACACCCGGGTAGATACGGCAACGGTAGCCACGCCCGGCAAACCATTGGCTGGCCTTTTGCGCATCCAGCCGTGCCGGACCGGCCGGGGCGACGATGGCAAAGCAGGCATTGCCTGGCAGTGCAACAGGCAGGCGTGACTCGGTGCGTTCAGTGCAGTACATCGTGCAACTCCTTGCAGGTATAGGGCCGCCCAAATCTAAATACGCAAGGCTTTCCAACACAGTAGGAAAAAAGCCTAAACAAAAATGCCGATGCCGCCTTTCGGCGCGCATCGGCATGTGTGGCTCAGACCAGGCTCAGAGCTTGATCTTGGCTTCGTGAGCCTGCTGGTCGGCATGGTACGAAGAACGCACCAGCGGGCCGGAGGCGACGTTCTTGAAGCCCATCTTGTAGCCTTCCTCGGCGAACCAGGCGAAGGTGTCGGGGTGCACGAAACGCTGCACCGGCAAGTGGCTGCGCGAGGGCTGCAGGTACTGGCCGAGGGTCAGCATGTCGATCTCATGCTCGCGCATGCGCTGCATCACTTCGATGACTTCTTCGTCGGTCTCGCCCAGGCCAAGCATCAGGCCCGATTTGGTCGGCACGTGCGGCACCATCTGCTTGAACTTCTGCAGCAGGTCCAGCGACCAGTCGTAGTCCGAACCGGGACGCGCTGCCTTGTATAGGCGCGGTACGGTTTCCAGGTTGTGGTTGAACACATCCGGCGGCTCTTGCGCGGTGATCTGCAGGGCGACATCCATACGGCCACGGTAGTCCGGGACCAACGTTTCCAGCTGCACGCCCGGCGACAAGGCGCGGATCTCGCGAATGCAGTCGGCGAAGTGTTGGGCACCACCGTCACGCAGGTCGTCGCGGTCCACCGAGGTGATCACCACGTACTTCAGGCGCAGGTCGGCGATGGCGACCGCGAGGTTTTTCGGCTCATCGACGTCCAGTGCCTTCGGTCGGCCGTGGCCAACGTCGCAGAATGGGCAACGACGGGTGCAGATGTCACCCATGATCATGAAGGTCGCGGTACCGCCAGAGAAGCACTCGCCCAGGTTCGGGCAGGAGGCCTCTTCGCAGACGCTGTGCAGCTTGTGCTTGCGCAGCAGTTGCTTGATGCGGTCTACCTCGGGCGAAACCGGGATGCGCACACGGATCCAGTCAGGCTTCTTCGGCAGCTCATCGGTGGGGATGATCTTCACCGGGATGCGCGCCACCTTGTCGGCGCCACGCAGTTTGACCCCAGCTTCCACCTTCTTCGGCGCAGTGCGCGGGGTGGCATCCAGGGTAGGTATCAGGTTCGGCACGGCTTCTTGCACAGTTGTCATATTCAGTCGATTCCGCCCGTGAGGGTCGTCTGCTCAGCGTAGTCGAGGTGCTTGACCAGCTGTCCGCGCAGCCTTGTCCTGACCTCGTTGAGTTCGATCGGGCCTGCCTGATCGCGTAGCTGGGTCATGGCCAGCCCCGCATAGCCGCAGGGGTTGATTCGGCGGAATGGCGCAAGGTCCATGTCCACGTTCAGGGCAAGGCCGTGGAAAGAACGGCCGTTGCGGATTCGCAGGCCGAGGGAGGCGATCTTCGCTCCATCGACATAGACACCCGGGGCGTCGGGCTTGGCCGCGGCCTGGACATCGTAACTGGCAAGCAGGTCGATCAGCGCCTGCTCGATGCGGCTGACCAGCTCACGTACACCAAACCCCAGCCGCCGTACATCCAGCAGCAGGTAAGCCACCAACTGCCCGGGGCCGTGATAGGTCACCTGGCCACCGCGGTCGGTCTGTACCACCGGGATATCGCCCGGGATCAGCAGGTGCTCGGCCTTGCCAGCCTGGCCCTGGGTAAAGACCGAAGGGTGTTCGACCAGCCAGATTTCGTCCTGGCTGTCGGGCCCACGCTGCTCGGTAAAGCGACGCATGGCTTCCAGCACCGGTTCATAGGGCTGCAGGCCGAGATCGCGAAAACCGAGACAGGCGGACATCAGAGCACCATTTTCACGATGCCGGTAGCACGCAGGGCGCTATTGATATCGTGCAACTGATCCTCGCTGGTGGCAACGATGTGCAGTTGCACCGTGGTGTACTTGCCTTCCTTGCTCTGGCGCTCGGCCAAGGTCTGCATGTCGACCTCAGCATATTTCTTCAAGATCTCGATGACCGTGTCCTTGAAATTGACCACGGTGTCACCGATCACCTTGATCGGGTAATCGGCGCAGGGGAATTCGATCTTGTGCGACTTGACGTCAGGTTCGCTCATGGCGGAAACGGCCTCGTAAGCCGTGGCAACAACAACGCTCCCGCATGAACAGCGGGAGCGTGGCAGGTCACGTTATCAGTTGAACAACCCGTAGAAGAATAGACGGATGCTATCCCACATACGGCGGAAGAAACCACCTTCCTCGACGCCATCGAGGGCGATCAGGTCGGCGCTGTGAACCACGTTCTCGTCCAGTTTGACTTCCACTTTGCCGATCACGTCACCTTTGGCGATCGGCGCGGTGAGCTGCGGGTTCATGGTCATCGAAGCTTGCAAGCGCTTCAATTGGCCTTTAGGCATAGTCATGGTCAGGTCGTTGGCCAGGCCCGCCTTGACTTGGCTGGTGGCGCCCTTCCAGACCGGGGCCTGGGTCAGCTCGGTGCCCTTCTGGTAGAAGGTCTGGGTTTCGAAGAAGCGGAAGCCGTAGGTCAGCAGCTTCTGGGTTTCGGCGGCACGGGACTGCTCGCTGTTGGTGCCGAACACCACGGCGATCAGGCGCTGGCCGTCACGTACGGCCGAAGCCACCATGCAGTAACCGGCTTCGTCGGTGTGGCCGGTCTTCAGGCCATCGACGGTCTTGTCGCGCCACAGCAGCAGGTTGCGGTTGGGCTGCTTGATGTTGTTCCAGAAGAACTCTTTCTGCGAGTAGATCGCATAGTGGGCAGGGTCGACGTCGATGATCGCACGCGCCAGCAGGGCCATGTCATGCGCCGAGGAGTAGTGCTCCGTGTTCGGCAGGCCGGTCGGGTTCATGAAGTGGCTGTTGGACATGCCGAGGTCGGCGGCTGTCTTGTTCATCATGTCGGCGAAGGCGTCTTCGCTGCCGGCGATGTGCTCGGCCAGGGCGACCGAAGCATCGTTACCCGACTGGATGATGATGCCGTGCAGCAGGTCGCTGACCGTGACCTGGCTGCCGACCTTGATGAACATGCGCGAACCGCCGGTACGCCAGGCGTTTTCGCTGACGGTAACCGGATCGTTTTCACCGATCTGGCCACGGCGAATGTCCAGGGTGGCGATGTAGGCGGTCATCAGCTTGGTCAGGCTGGCCGGTGGCAGGCGTTCGTCACCGTTGTTCTCGACCAGCACGTTGCCGCTGGACGCGTCCATGAGTACGTAGGACTTGGCTGCCAGTTGCGGTGGTGCCGGCATCATTTGCTCTGCCGCGAAAGCAGCAGGCGTGATCATCAGCAGTACGGGCAGGCAAAGTCGTTTGGCAAGGTTGGTGATGTTCATCCGTCTCTCGAAAATCGCTAATGGTCTGAGATGTTCCCTGGGCCACGTCGTGTACCCAGCGCCAGTCAGTCTAGTTTTAAGGCCTTGGGCCGTGCCCACGAAGTGCGGCTTTATGTCGCTGCGGGCAAAAACGGCCATTGTACATGCGCGCGCCCGGCAATTCATGACAAAACCGACAGTTTGGTGTAGCCCGCTTCGCGGGTAAACCGCTTGGGTTTACCCGCGAAGAAGCCGACTCGGTCAGTCAGCTGTGACCAGCTTGGCCTGCCCCAAGTTCGCCAGGCGAATGCTGTCTTGCGCCTGCTGGATCTCACCTTGGCTGCCGATCGGCCCCAGACGCACGCGGTGCAGCGTCTGCTGGTTACGCACGATGGAGCTGATGAACACCGGTGCGCTGACCATGGTGCTCAGCTTAGAACGCAGCAACTCGGCGGCGTCCGGGTTGGCGAAGGCGCCCACCTGCAGGAAGCTGCCGCCGTTGCCCGCCGGCACATTGTTGCCGCCGACTTGCACGGGCACGACAGGCGCCGCGTGCTGCTGCGGTGGCGGGGTCCACTGCTCGACGCGGCCGGTGCTGGCCGGGATCGACTGGGTCTGCGCGACCTGAGGCTCCTTCAGCACCAACGGTGGCTGTTGGCCACGCTGGGCCCACCATTGTTGCGGGTCGATGCCTTCGACGCGCACATGCGCGGTGCCGATTTCGGCGTAGCCGAGCTTTTTCGCCGCTGCGTACGACAAGTCGATGATGCGGTCGGAATAGAACGGGCCACGGTCGTTGACCCGCAGGACCACGCTGCGGCCGTTGGCCAGGTTGGTCACCCGCACATAGGCCGGCAGCGGCAAGGTCTTGTGCGCGGCGCTCATGCCGTACAGGTCATAGAGCTCGCCGTTGGCGGTGTTCTGCCCGTGGAACTTGGTGCCATACCACGACGCGGTACCCTCGGCGCGGTAGTTGCGCGATTCCTGCATCGGGTAGTAGGTCTTGCCCAGCACCGTGTACGGGTTGGCCTTGTAGTTGCCGGTGTGCACCGTCGGCGTGGCGTCGGGGATCTTGTTCACATCCACGTCCCACCACGGCGCACCGTCCTTGTGGGCACGGTTGATGTCCAGCCCGGGCTGCGTGCGCACGGTGTTACCGCTGCTTTGCGGGGTCGGGCGGCTGGAAGAACAGCTGGCCAGGGCCACGCCGACGGCGAGGCAGGTCAGCAGCTTGAAAGCGTTGGTAGAGATCATTGCGCGCATTACTTGACGCCCCGTGCTTGGACCAGCTGTTCCGAAAGCTGATGCACCGCCATGGCATACATCACGCTGCGGTTGTAGCGAGTGATCGCGTAGAAGTTCTTCAGGCCCATCCAGTACTCGGGGCCGTTTTCGCCCTCCAGGCGGAAGGCGGTAACCGGCAGATCATCGCGCAGCGCATCATGACTTGACCAGCCCAGCGCCCGCAACTCCCCGACCGTCTTCACCGGCTCGATACCGGTGGTCAGGCCTTCGTCGGCACGCTCGCCCTGCACCATGGCACGACTGACCACGCCCTCGCCGGCCACCCAGCCATGGCGCTTGAAGTAGCTGGCGACACTGCCGATGGCATCGTCCGGGTTGTTCCAGATATTGATGTGACCATCGCCGTCGAAGTCCACGGCATAGTTGCGGAAACTGCTCGGCATGAACTGCGGCAGGCCCATGGCACCGGCGTAGGAACCCTTGAGCGTGAGCGGGTCAAGCTGCTCTTCGCGGGCCAGCAGCAGGAACTCGCGCAACTCCTTGCGGAAGAATTCGGCCCGCGGCGGGTAGTCGAAGCCCAGCGTCGACAGGGCGTCGATCACCCGGTAATTGCCGGTATTGCGGCCAAAGAAGGTCTCTACGCCGATGATCGAGACGATGACTTGCGCCGGCACCCCGTATTCCTGCTCGGCACGGGCCAGCACCGCTTCGTGCTGGCGCCAGAAGTCCACACCGCGGGCGATGCGCGCGTCGGTGATGAACATCGGCCGGTAGTCCTTCCACGGTTTGACCCGTTCGGCCGGCCGCGAGATGGCATCGAGGATCGACTGCTTACGCTGCACTTCGCGGAACACGCCGGTCAACTGCTCACTGGCAAAGCCATAGTCACGGGCCATTTCGCCAACGAACTCGGCCACCTGGGGCGAGCCATCGTAGTCGCCCGCATGGGCCAGCTGGACAGCGCCGAACAGGCCCACCGCACCGATCCACGGCGTACAACGGGCAGCCCAGTTACGCACTGCTTGCATTAAATTCTTCACCTTATTCAAACCTGTGCGATCCATTTGCGGTGCGTATGGATCGACATCAGAACGCCAAACGCTGACAGCAGCGTCACCAACGAAGTTCCGCCATAGCTGATGAAGGGCAGCGGCACGCCCACCACGGGCAGAAGGCCGCTGACCATACCGATATTGACGAACACGTATACAAAGAAAGTCATCGTCAGGCTGCCCGCCAGCAGCTTGCCGAACAGGGTCTGCGCCTGGGCCGTGATCATCAGCCCGCGGCCGATCAGCAGCAGGTAGACGATCAGCAGCAGGCAGATGCCGACCAGGCCGAACTCCTCACCCAGCACCGCAATGATGAAGTCGGTGTGGCTCTCGGGCAAAAAGTCCAAGTGCGACTGGGTGCCCAGCAGCCAGCCCTTGCCAAAGACGCCGCCCGAGCCGATCGCGGCCTTGGACTGGATGATGTTCCAGCCGGTGCCCAGCGGGTCGCTTTCCGGGTCGAGGAAGGTCAGCACGCGCTGCTTCTGGTAGTCGTGCATGACGAAGAACCACATGGCCACCGCCACTGGCACCGCGGCGGCCACCACGCTGACGATCCAGCGCCAGCGCAGCCCCCCCATGAACAGCACGAAGGCACCGGAGGCGAGAATCAGCAGCGCCGTGCCCAGGTCAGGCTGGCGAACGATCAGAATGAACGG
This sequence comes from Pseudomonas sp. SWRI68, assembly GCF_014269165.1. Lineage (NCBI taxonomy): Bacteria > Pseudomonadati > Pseudomonadota > Gammaproteobacteria > Pseudomonadales > Pseudomonadaceae > Pseudomonas > Pseudomonas sp. SWRI68. The sequence continues at coordinate 49,168 of NZ_JABWRU010000028.1, forward strand.
CACGCCGATCAGCACCAGGCTGATCGCCACATGCTTGAGGTGCGGCGGCAAGGTGCGCTTGGACAGGTACCAGGCGATGGTCGCCGGCATGATGATCTTCATGAACTCCGAGGGCTGGAAGCGGATCACCCCCGGGATGTTGATCCAGCGCGTCGCGCCCATTGCGTTGTGGCCCATGACGTCCACGACCACCAGCAACAGCACCCCCGTCAGGTACGCCAACGGCACCCAGCGCGCCATGAAACGCGGCTCCAGCTGGGCGATGACGAACATCGACACCAGGCCGATGCCGAACGAGGTGGCCTGCTTGAGCAGCAGGTCCCAGTTCTTGCCACTGGCCGAATAGAGCACGAACAGGCTGCCGGCCGCGAGGGCCAGCAAAATGACCAGTAACGGTCCGTCGATATGAATGCGCTGCAGAAAACTGGCGCGCCGACGCATCACATCCTCGCTGGAGAGCATGCGATCGAAATTGTTCATCACAGGGCCGATTCCTGAGTAACGGTGGCGGGAGCGAACTCGGTCTTGAGCCGACCGTGCTCGTCGAGCAACCAGGCGTCCATGATCTGGCGCACCACCGGTGCGGCGACGCCAGAGCCTGACTCACCGTTCTCGACCATCACCGAAATCACGATCTTCGGGTCATCGGCCGGTGCAAAGGCGACGAACAGGGCGTGGTCGCGGTGGCGTTCCTGAAGTTTGTTGCGGTCGTATTTTTCGCCTTGCTTGATCGCCACCACCTGGGCGGTACCGCTCTTGCCGGCGATACGGTACTGGGCGCCGACCGCAGCCTTGCGCGCGGTCCCCCGTGCGCCATGCATCACCTGCTCCATGCCATGGGTAACCTTGGCCCAGTCGGACTTGTCCCGCAGGATGATGTTTTCCATGGGGTTGTCGTCCACCGGTGGCTGGCCTTCGATGGTCTTGGCCAGGTGCGGGCGGTTCCACACGCCTTTGTTGGCGATCAACGCGGTGGCCTGGGCAAGCTGCAGCGGCGTGGCCTGCATGTAGCCCTGGCCGATACCGAGAATCAGGGTTTCGCCGGGGAACCAGGCCTGGCGGCGGGTGGCGCGTTTCCATTCACGCGACGGCATGAGCCCGGAGGACTCTTCGAACATGTCGAGGGACACTTTCTGGCCAATGCCGAACTTGTTCATGTAGGTGGACAGGCGGTCGATGCCCATCTTGTGGGCAAGGTCGTAGAAGTAGGTGTCGTTGGAGCGCATGATCGCGGTATCCAGGTCGACCCAGCCATCGCCAGAACGGTTCCAGTTACGGTACTTGTGATCGTAGTTGGGCAGTTGGTAATAGCCTGGGTCGAACACCCGACTGCCGGCATTGACAACGCCACTGTCCAGGCCGGCGATGGCCACCGCCGGCTTGATGGTCGAGCCGGGCGGGTACAGCCCGCGCAACACGCGGTTGAACAGCGGCCGGTCGATCGAATCACGCAGTTCGGCATAGGCCTTGAAGCTGATGCCGGTGACAAACAGGTTGGGGTCGAAGCTCGGCTGGCTGACCATTGCCAGCACCTCACCCGTGCGCGGATCGAGCGCAACTACTGCGCCGCGCCGGCCACCCAGGGCCGCCTCGGCGGCTTCCTGCAGCTTGATGTCCAGGCTCAGGACGATGTCCTTGCCCGGCTTCGGGTCGGTACGCTTGAGCACCCGGAGTACCCGGCCGCGGGCATTGGTCTCGACCTCTTCGTAACCGACCTGGCCGTGCAGGGCATCTTCGTAGAAGCGCTCGATACCGGTCTTGCCGATATGGTGCGTGCCGCTGTAATTCACCGGGTCCAGGGTTTTCAGCTCTTTCTCGTTGATGCGCCCGACATACCCCACCGAGTGCGCGAAGTGCGCACCCTGCGGATAGTGCCGCACCAACTGCGCGACCACTTCCACGCCCGGCAGGCGGAACTGGTTCACTGCCACACGGGCAATCTGCTCTTCGTTGAGCTCGAACAGGATGGGCACCGGCTCGAACGGCCGGCGGCCTTGGCGCATGCGTTTTTCGAAGAGGGCGCGGTCGTCCGCTGTCAGCTCCAGCACTTCGACGATGTTGTCCAGCACCACCTGCCAGTCCCCTGCGCGTTCACGGGTCATGGACAGGCTGAAGCTGGGCCGGTTATCGGCGATGATCACCCCGTTACGGTCGAAGATCAGCCCGCGGGTCGGCGGGATCGGCTGCACATGCACCCGGTTGTTCTCCGACAGCGTCGAGTGGTAGTCGTACTGGATGATCTGCAGGTAATACAGCCGCGCGATCAAGACGCAGATAAGCAGCATGATCGCCACCGCGCCGACCACGACGCGGTTACGCACCAGGCGGGCGTCTTTCTCGTGGTCCTTGAGACGGATCGGCTGCGACATCGGACTGCTTACAGGCTCATTTGTGGTAAGGGTGCCCGGACAACACGGTCCAGGCGCGGTAGATCTGCTCGCCGATGAGTATCCTTACCAACGGGTGCGGCAACGTCAGCGGCGACAGCGACCAGCGTTGCTCGGCGCGCGCGCAGACCTCAGGCGCCAGCCCTTCGGGGCCGCCAACCATCAAATTCACCGTGCGCGCATCCAGGCGCCAGCGGTCCAGCTCGGTCGCCAGTTGCTCGGTGCTCCAAGGCTTGCCATGGACCTCCAGGGTAACGATGCGTTCCCCAGGCTGCACCTTGCTCAGCATGGCCTCGCCCTCCTGACGGATCAGGCGAGCGACGTCGGCATTCTTGCCACGGGTATTCAGCGGGATTTCCACCAGCTCGAGCGACAGCTCCGGGGGCAGGCGCTTGGCATATTCATGCCAACCGTCCTCGACCCACTTGGGCATGCGCGAGCCGACCGCGATCAGGCGCAGACGCACGACGCTTCCTTATTCCCGGTCTTTGAGCTTGTCGGAGTACTCGTGGGCGTGCTCCGGGTTGTGGTGCTTGCCATCGGCAGCACGGCTCAGCTCAGCACCCTTCCACAGGCGCTCCAGGTCGTAGAACTGGCGGGCAGCGGCAGTCATCATGTGCACAATGACATCGTTCAGGTCGAGCAGCACCCAGTCGCTGTCGCCCTTGCCTTCTTCGCCCAGCGGCTGAACGCCCTTACTCTTGACCGCTTCGCGGACCTTTTCCAGCATCGCACTGATCTGGCGGTTGGAGGTACCGGTGGCAATGATCATGTAATCGGTCAGGCTGTGTTTTTCGCTGACGTCGATGACCTGGATGTCCTGGGCCTTGACGTCTTCCAGCGCGGTAATGGTCAGCTGGACCAGTGCTTCGCCGTGAATTTTCTGCTTGTTCATATAAAACTCGTTCAACTTGTTGGATGAGGTGCCGGAGCACCGTCAGTTAGGCACACGATACAGTTCGTGCGCCTCGATGTAGGCCAGTACGGCGTCCGGCACCAGGAACCTCACCGACTTGCCGCTGGCCAGCAACTGTCGGATCTGTGTAGCCGACACCGCAAGCGGGGTCTGCCAGACGAACGAAATATTTCCCGCCGGGCCGGACATGGCGGTGGGATCGCTCTCGGAGCGCGCAGCCAGCAGGTTGCGCAGCTCGTCAGGGGGTTCTACGTCGGCATCCGGGCGTTGCAGCACCAGGATGTGACAGTGTTGCAGCAGTTCTTCCCAGCGGTGCCAGCCTGGCAAGCCACAAAAGGCATCCCAGCCCAGCACCAGGAACAACTGGTCGTGCATGCCCAGTTCGGCGCGGATCGACTCCAGTGTGTCGATGGTGTACGACGGCTTGTCGCGCGCGAGCTCGCGGGCGTCGACACTCAGGCGCTCGACACCCTGCACGGCACTTTGCACCATCGCCAGGCGATCCTGCGCGGCCACTTGCGGCGTGTCGCGGTGCGGCGGCCGGGCGTTGGGCAGCAGGCGCAACTCGTCCAACGCCATGAGCTCGGCCACTTCCAGCGCGCTGCGCAAGTGGCCGATGTGCACGGGGTCGAAGGTGCCGCCTAGAATGCCGATGCGCCGGACTGCCTGGGCCTTGCTCAACTCAGCAGGACTCCTGGCCGCGCAGCTGGCCGTCGCCGATCACCACGTACTTCTCGCAGGTCAGCCCTTCCAGGCCGACCGGGCCGCGGGCATGCAGCTTGTCGGTGGAAATACCGATCTCCGCACCCAGGCCGTACTCGAAACCGTCGGCAAAGCAGGTCGGGGTATTGAGCATCACCGACGCCGAGTCGACCTCGGCCATGAACTGGCGGGCCTGGCCCTGGTGCTCGGTGATGATCGAATCGGTGTGGTGCGAACCATAGTGGTTGATGTGCTCGATGGCCTGGTCCAGGTCATCGACCACACGAATCGACAGGATCGCATCCAGGTACTCGGTGTGCCAGTCGTCTTCGCCGGCCGGCTTGGCGTCGATGAACGCACGCGTGCGCTCGCAGCCACGCAGTTCGACACCCTTTTCCTGGAAACGGCGGGCCATTTCCGGCAGGAACCGTTCGGCTACGCGCTGGTCGACCAGCAGGGTTTCCATGGCGCCACAGATGCCGTAGCGGTAGGTCTTGGCGTTGAAGGCGACGCGCCAGGCCTTGTCCAGGTCGGCGTGCTCGCTGACGTAGACATGGCAGATGCCGTCCAGGTGCTTGATCACCGGCACCCGCGCATCGCGGCTGATACGCTCGATCAGGCCACGGCCGCCGCGCGGCACGATGACATCGACGAACTCGGGCATGCTGATCAGCGCGCCCACGGCTTCGCGGTCGGTGGTCTCGACCACCTGCACCACTGCCGCCGGCAGGCCGGCCTCGGCCAGGCCACGCTGAATGCAGGTGGCGATGGCACGGTTGGAGTGGATTGCTTCGGAGCCGCCACGCAGGATGGTCGCGTTGCCGGATTTAAGGCACAGGCTGGCAGCGTCGATGGTCACGTTCGGGCGTGATTCGTAGATGATCCCGATCACCCCCAGCGGAGCGCGCATCTTGCCGACCTGAATACCCGATGGGCGGTAGCTCATGTCGCGGATGGCACCGACCGGGTCCGGCAGGCTGGCCACCTGGCGCAGGCCGGTGATCATGCCGTCGATACGCGCCGGGGTCAGCGCCAGGCGGTCGAGCAGCGCTGGCTCCAGGCCATTGCCGCGGCCGGCGGCCAGGTCCAGCTCGTTGGCGGCGGTCAGCTCGGCGCGTGCGGCGTCCAAAGCGTCGGCGGCCGCTTGCAAGGCGCGGTTCTTCTGCGCGGTGCTGGCGCGGCCGATCACCCGGGAAGCCTGGCGAGCAGCGCGACCCAAACGGGTCATGTAGTCAAGAACGGACTCAGTCATGGGTTCGGTGTCTTGGCGAAGGGGAAATCGGCTGATTATAACTGGCGCGCAGGTATACGCCCAGCGGCGGCTGGCGGATGGTAGAAAATGGCTGTTCACGACTTGGGTTTTTCGGTGCCTGTGAGGTCGAGCGCCACCCCTCCCAAGGCAAACATCACCCTGGCGCGAAACATATCGATACCAATGAATCAGGGCACTGGTTCAGCCTCGATTAAGCCATTCATTGCTATTATCCCCGCCTTTCCACCGACGAACTGCCAGCATGCCAGCCCTGCCCGACAGCTTTTTCGACCGTGACGCCCAAATTCTGGCCAAGGCCCTGCTGGGCAAGGTCATCCGCCATCGCCAAGGCGACCTGTGGCTGGCGGCACGCATCATCGAGACCGAGGCGTACTACCTTACCGACAAAGGCAGCCATGCTTCGCTCGGCTACACCGAAAAACGCAAGGCGCTGTTCCTCGACGGCGGGCACATCTATATGTACTACGCCCGCGGTGGCGACTCACTGAACTTCAGCGCCCAAGGCCCGGGCAACGCCGTGCTGATCAAATCCGCCTACCCTTGGCAGGATGCGACCTCAGGCCCCAACAGCCTGGCACAGATGCAGTTGAACAACCCCGATGCCAGCGGCAACCTGCGCCCGGCCGAGCGCCTTTGCGCCGGCCAGACCCTGCTGTGCCGCGCACTGGGCTTGAAAGTGCCGCACTGGGACGCCCAACGGTTCGACCCCGAGCGGTTCTACGTCGACGATTGCGGCATCGCCGTACCGCGAGTGATCCAGGCCGCCCGCCTGGGCATCCCACACGGGCGCGACGAACACCTGCCGTACCGCTTCGTCGACGCCGAATACGCCCGCGTCTGTACGCGGAACCCGTTGCGTCGTGGCCAAGTCGAAGGCCAAGACTTCTTCATACTCGAACAAGGAAGCTGACACATGGGCCAATGGCTCGACAGCCTGACCGGCTGGCTAAGCGCCAACCCACAGTGGCTTGGCCTGGCGATTTTCCTGGTGGCCTGCATCGAATGCCTGGCCATTGCCGGCATCATCGTGCCTGGCACGGTGCTGCTGTTCGCGGTCGCCGTGCTGGCCGGCAGCGGTACCTTCAGCCTGGGCGAAACCCTGCTGCTGGGTTTTCTCGGCGGTTTGCTGGGCGATGCGCTGTCATACACCGTGGGCAAGTATTTCCATCAGAACATCCGGCGTCTGCCGCTGCTGCGCCATCACCCGGAATGGATCGGCAGCGCCGAGGCCTACTTCCAGCGCTATGGCATCGCCAGCCTGCTGGTGGGGCGCTTCATCGGGCCGCTGCGGCCCATGCTGCCGATGGTCGCCGGCATGTTCGACATGCCGCTGCCGCGCTTCATCGCCGTCAGCCTGGTGGCCGGCGCCGGTTGGTCGGTCGCCTACCTGCTGCCAGGCTGGGCCACCGGCGCGGCCATGCGTCTACCGCTACCGGAAGGCTTCTGGCTGGATGCCGGCATCATCGCCGGCACCCTGGCAGTCATCATCGGCCTCAGCCTGACCACCAGCATTCGTGACCAGCGCCATGGAACACGACTGATCGCCGGCATGAGCTTCGCAGCCCTGGCCGGGGTATTCCTCGGCTGGCCGTACCTGCACGAATTCGACCAGGGCGTGATGACACTGGTGCAGGAGCACCGCAGCCAGGCCGTCGACGGCGTTGTGGTGCTGGTGACCCGGCTAGGCGATTTTCGCACCCAGTTCTTTCTCGGCGGGCTGCTGACCGGCCTGCTGCTGCTCGCCCGGCAATGGCGCCACGCCCTGTTTGCCGGCGGCGCCTTGATGGGGACGGCGCTAGCCAACGGCACGCTGAAATGGCTGTTCGCCCGCGCGCGCCCCGAGGTGCTGACCGACCCGCTGACGAGCTACAGCATGCCCAGCGGCCACAGCTCGGCGTCGTTCGCGTTCTTTCTGGTGATGGCGGTGCTCGCCGGGCGCGGCCAACCGCCGCGGATGCGCCTGACCTGGGTGATGCTGGGGTGCATCCCCGCCCTGGCGATTGCCTTGTCGCGGGTATACCTGGGGGCGCACTGGCCGACCGACATTCTGGCCGGCGCCCTGCTGGCGTGCTGCGTCTGTGCGTTGAGCCTGACCCTGTCGCAGTACCGCCAACCGCTTACCGCCCTGCCGCTGCGGGTGTGGTGGCTGGTGCTGCCGGCGTGCATTGCGTTGCTGGCGTTCTTTGCCATGCATGCATTGCCGCAGGCGCTGCTGCGCTATCAGTACTGAGGCCCGCTAAAGCACCGCAGCATCAGGCAAACAACTCGCCCTGGATGCGCTCCAGCAGCCGCTGGATCTCTTCCAGGCGCAACTGCGGCGAATCGATCGCCAGCAGATCGAGCTTGTCCTCTTCCATGAACGGCAGCAGGTACGCCAACTGATTGGCCAACGCCTGCCGCCCGTCCACCGGTCGCGGCATGTCCAGCGCCTCGACCATCGGGTGTTCGCCCAAGGCAACCAGCAACGCCAGCAGGTCTTCGTCCGGCTCGCCCACCGGGCTGTCCGCCAACTCCGGCAGCCATTGCACCTGGCCCACCAGCAACTGGTCCTTCTGCACCTCGGTCTGCTCCAGGCTGAAACGCCGCACCCCTTCGACGCGGATCCCCAGCAGGCCGTTATCCTGCTGCACGAAGTCGCGGATCATCGCTTCGCAGCCGATCGAAGCCACCACCGGCGGCGCCTTGCCGACCTGCTCGCCTTCAAGGATGCACACCACACCAAAGCCCGCCCCCTGCTTCATGCAGCGGCTGATCATGTCCAGGTAACGCGCCTCGAAAATCTGCAAATCGAGAAAACAGCCGGGAAACAGCACGGTATTGAGGGGAAACAGCGGTAGCGTCATCACAACTCCTCAAGCCACCAGGCTGACCGCCAGCGGCAGGAACACCGCCGTGGCCACCCCCATCAGGCTCATCGCCAGCGCGGCAAAAGCGCCGCATTCGTCACTTTCCTGCAAGGCTACCGAAGTGCCCACCGCGTGCGCGGTAACGCCCAGCGACATGCCACGCGCTTCGGGGCTGTGCACACCCAGCCGGGTCAGCAGCGCTGGGCCGAAGATTGCGCCAATCACACCGGTGATCAACACGAACACAGCAGCCAGTGCGGCCACGCCGCCGATCTGCTCAGCCACCAGCATGGCGATCGGCGAAGTCACCGATTTTGGCGCCATGGTCATCAGGATCATGTGCTCGGCACCGAGCCACCAGCCCAGCAGCAGGCAGCAGACGGTGGCGAACAGGCCCCCGACTACCAGCGTAGTAAATGTCGGCCAGAACAGTTGGCGGATCCGCCGCAGGTTGAGATAGAGCGGCACAGCCAGAGCCACGGTGGCAGGCCCCAGTAGCGTGTTCATGATCTCGGTGCTTTTGCGGTACTCGCTGTAGTCGATGCCACACACGAGCAGCACCCCGATCACCAGCAGCATCGAAACCAGCACCGGCTGCAGGAAGATCCAGCGGGTCTTCTCGTACGCCGCGAGCACCACCTGGTAAGCCCCGAGGGTAATGCCGATACCAAACAAGGGGTGGTGGATGACTGCGTCGAGCGCGCCTTGCCAGTCGAACATCATGGCTGCTCCTCGCGCTTGCCCTGGCGATGGATGAGCTTTTGCATCAGCACGCCGACGAATACCAAGGTCAGCAGGCACGAAATGAACAGCGCACCGGCAATCGCCCAAAAGTCGGCAGCAATATCCTTGGCATACACCATCACCCCCACCGCCGGAGGCACCAGCAACAGAGGCAGGTAACGCAGCAGGCTGCCGGCAGCCTCGTTGAGCGGCTTACCCACCTCACCCCGGGCCATCAGAAAGGCCAGCAGCAACAGCAAGCCGATGATCGGCCCCGGTAAAAACGGCACAAACAGGTGATTGATCGCCGTACCCAACAGCTGGAACAACACCAGCCAGGTCAAACCACGCAACAGCATAAGCATCTCCCTCGGGCTTGGCGGCCATTATAAGCACGCCGCAGCTATAAGCCGATATTCGCCGAAAAACGCATAACTTGACTGAAACGGTTCGCCGTGCTGATCTTGCACTTTCGTACCAAATGACAACCTGGAGAGTCGCGATGCCTTATGTACCGGTTACAGAGCTTTCGCAGTACGTTGGCAAGGAACTCGGACGTTCCGAATGGCTGACGATCGACCAGCAGCGCATCAACCTGTTTGCCGAGGCCACAGGCGATTTCCAGTTCATTCATGTCGACCCGGAAAAGGCGGCGAAAACACCCTTTGGCGGCACCATTGCCCATGGTTTTCTGACGCTGTCGCTGATCCCGACATTGATGGAGGACATCCTGGTCCTGCCGCAAGGGCTGAAGATGGTGGTGAACTATGGGTTGGACAGCGTACGGTTCATCCAGCCGGTCAAGGTCAACAGCAAGGTGCGGCTGAAGGTGGACCTGGCTGAAGTGGTGGAGAAGAAGCCGGGGCAATGGTTGCTCAAGGCGATTGCAACGTTGGAAATCGAGAATGAAGACAAGCCTGCCTATATAGCTGAGTCGCTTTCGCTCTGTTTCGTCTAGGTACCACGATAAACTGGACTGCCCCCAAGAAGTTGGACAAAAAATCCAACCCTTGGGGGGACCGATGGGCAAATACACAGAGCAGTTCAAACTCACAGCCATCTCAGCCTACCTAGATGGT
>NZ_JABWRU010000029.1:0-56863 GCF_014269165.1 Pseudomonas sp. SWRI68
TCCACTACTACAACCATGACCGCATCAAGCTGAGGCTCAATGGCCTGAGCCCTGTCGAGTACAGGACCCAGGCGGCAGCATAGAACTGTCCAACTTTTTGGGGGCAGTCCAGATAGTGGTGGGCCTGTGGGAGCGGGCTTGCCCCGCGAAGACGCCCCCCCCAGATAAACTCGATTAAAAGCCTGACTAATAATCAGCATAAGGATTACTTCTTTGTCATCATCCCCATAAGTGGATAAAAATCGATCAAAGCACAATTACAAAAAATGCCTGGATCGATCAATGGCCAACCAACCTAGCTCCGCCCCCGCCCAGCTCCGCCGTGTCCTCGGCCTGCCCGCCCTGGTGTTTTTCGGCCTTGTCTACATGGTCCCGCTGACCATCTTCACCACCTACGGCATCGTCACCGAGCTCACCGGTGGCCGCACCGCTGGCGCCTACCTGGTCACGTTGCTGGCCATGTCGTTCACCGCCACGTCTTACAGCTTCATGGTCAAGCGCTTCCCGGTCGCGGGTTCGGCGTACTCCTACAGCAACATGGCGTTTGGCTCAAACGTGGGCTTTCTCGCCGGCTGGTCGCTGCTTCTCGATTACCTGTTCATCCCGATGATCAACTACCTGCTCATCGGCCTGTTCCTCAACATCGCCTTCCCCGCCATCCCAGCCTGGTCCCTCATCCTTGCCTCGATCGCACTGGTGACCGTACTCAACGTGATCGGTATCCACTCGGTGGCCAAGGCCAGCAACCTCATCGTCGGCGCGCAGATCGTGTTCATCGGGGTGTTCGTGGCGCTGTCTTGCCAGACCCTGGCCGGCCAGCCGGTGGACTTGCTGTCACCGCTGATGGGTGACGGCACCCAGCCTGGTTTTGGCCCGCTGATGGCCGGTGCTGCAGTACTGTGCCTGTCGTTCCTCGGTTTCGATGCTGTCTCGACCCTGGCCGAAGAATGCCGCGACGCCCGCCGCGACGTGCCACGGGCAATCATCCTGACCACGCTGTGTGCCGGCGTGCTGTTCACCGTACTGGCCTACGTCAGCCAACTGGTGTTCCCGGGCAGCACCTTCGTCAATGCCGATGCGGCGGCCAACGAGGTGATGTTCAAAGCGGGCGGGCAGTTCCTGGCCAACTTCTTCACGGCTGCGTTCGTTGCCGGCAGCCTGGGTTCGGCGCTGGCCTCGCAGGCGGCGGTGTCGCGCATCCTGTTCACCATGGGGCGTGACAAAGTGCTGCCACAGCGCACATTCGGGTATCTGTCGCCACGCTTCGGCACGCCAGTGTTCGCCATCCTGCTGGTGTCGGCGTTCTCGTTGCTGGCGCTGGTGATCGACCTGGCCACCCTCGCCTCGTTGATCAGCTTTGGCGCGCTGGTGGCGTTTTCGGCGGTTAACCTGGCAGTGGTGAAGACGCACCTGATGAACGACAGCGCGCAGCGTAACCTTAAAGGCTTGCTGTGCTATGGCGCGGTGCCGCTGGTGGGGTTGAGCCTGACATTGTGGCTGTGGACCAGCCTGTCGGCGCTGACGTTGGTGATTGGGCTGTGCTGGTTTGCGTTGGGGCTGGCGTATCTGGCGGTGCTGACGGCTGGCTTCCGCCGCCCGGTGCGCTTGGTGGATTTCACCGAAGCCACCTGACCTAAGCTGAACGTGCTCTTGTAGGAGCGGCCTTGCGTCGCGAAAGGGCTGCGCAGCGGCCCCCGGATTTCAGCGTCGCCGCTAATATCGATGGGGCCGCTACGCAGCCCTTTCGCGACGCAAGGCCGCTCCTACAGGCCGCGCCTGTCCTTCAGACCGATGGCTGGGTCAAGGGCGCCGGGGTAGTCCAAAGGCTACCCAGGTTCTGCAGCAACGACCCGGCAATCCCCTGCTGCCCCAGATACTGCAGAATCAACGGCGCAAACTGCCCGATCATCCCGGTATCCATCCCCAGCGCCTTGAACGCACTGTCCAGGTCGCTGCGGTTTTCCACGTTATTGCCCAGCGCATTGCTCAACGCCGACTGGCTTTCGCTGTTCTTGCCCAGCAGTTCACCCAGCCCGCTCAACCCGCCCAGCGCATTGGCACCCGACAGCAGGTCCAGCCCGGGCACGGCTTTGGTCAGTTGGCCGTAATCGTCAGAACTCAGGTTGTTGCGCGCCAACCCCAGCATCGCCCCTGCCCCGCCCACGGCCTGCTCCGGCGTGATGTTCAGTTCGCTGCCCAAAGTGTTGAGCAAATTGGCCTGCGCCTCGGGCGCCTGCACCTGGCCCTGTTGGTTCTGGTTCTGCATGGCCGACACGGCATTGGCGGCATCGCTGAGGTTGAAGGCGAACACCGGGCTTGCGGCCAGGGTCATCAGGGTTGCCAGGGTGAGAGCTTTCATCGGGAGGGACCTCGTAGGCCGGAATGGCCTGGGAAACGAGGCATTCGACTGAAAGATTGAAGGTTTGTTCCAGGCCGCAGATCGGGATCCTGTGGGAGCGGGCTTGCCCCGCGAAGGGCCGCACAGCGGCCCCCGCTAACAGACTGGCCCAGTCAGTGCCTTCTGTTCCGAGCAAGCTCGATGTCATCCATGATCGCCTTGGCAAACGCACTCAGGTAATCCGCAGCACCGAGCAGCTTGTGGTCATCCTCCATATCCCCTTCGTGCACCAGGTGCTTGATGTACCCCAGCAGTACCGAAACCTGCTCATAGGCATGCTCGAACGGCACACCAGGCATCACCCGGAACAGATGGCTGGGCTGTTCGCCAGCCTCGCAGAAGGTCTTGGCGCCAACCGTAACGTTTGCTTGTCTATCGTCGCTCATCGCACTACGCCCTCCTTCACATACGCGCCAGCGCGTGCTCGATCAACGCGTGGGCGGTATCGGCGGAATGGATTGCATTGGCCAGCATGTGCAGGCCCGGCTCACCGGTATGGATGCGGCGGTACTCGTCGACGGTTTCCGAGATGCCCAGCAGCATCTCGCTGGCGACAGACAAGGCGTCGAGCGGGAGCAGGTCGGGGTGGATGGAGGAATAGAGGGTGTTGAACAGTTTGAGGCGGGGTGGATCGGGGACGATTTTTTTCATGATTCAACTCGATGGTGATGGGAAAGCCACCAACCTCGTTTCCACACGAATGGAGGCAGCTGAACGCGGGGTGGAAAACCGGTCATCGAGCAACCCGGTAGGCCAAACGGCCTCCCGCGCACAGCCGCCATAACGGCATGTCGATCGATGACTACCAGGGTTTCCACACCCCCATCGCTGAACCGTTCAGCGACCCAACGAGCCTACGGACCGGGGTTCACAGGGGCAATCAGACGCGATTCGACAGACTGCGTAGGGTATTTCCTGCTGATTCGTAGAGTAAGCAGGAAATGGCCCATAGCCACGTAGGCAATTTCCGCATACCTATCATTTTTGCCAGTAGCCGACCACTCCATTCCTGACCAATATCCTGTTATAGGCCCATCAGCGGTGACTGATAACAGGAGCGCTTCATGAAAAACCAGGCGAACGCTACACAGTTCTTCTACCAGAACGGAAAGCTCATCACCGTCAGTCAGGGAGCGCAGAAGCGTGCCATCTTTGCTTACGACGACGTGCCACTTGCGGAGCTTCACACCGACTTGAAAGCAAGCGCGACCCGAGTGTTTACAGACAAAAGCGGCTCAGTACTAGGTATGAGTAGCGAAGTAGAAACTGCAGCACTGGCCTATGCGGCTTATGGGCATGATGCTGCCAAAACCAGAATGCTCTCCTTATTCTCCTTATTAAGATTTAACGGCCAGTACCGGACAGACGAGGGACACTATCTGCTCGGCAACGGTTACCGATCTTACAGCCCAGCCCTGATGCGATTTTATTCGCCAGACAATCTAAGTCCTTTTCAAGAGGGCGGCTTGAATAGCTACTGCTATTGCCTGGGAGATCCCGTCAACCAATCAGACCCAACAGGTCACTTCTCGTTATTTAAGCCATCCACTTGGATAAGCACAAGAAGCAGTCGAATTGATAAACGAAAACAACAAGTATCCGACCGCCGCGAGAAGCTCATGCTTGACAGGTCAGCGGTTATTCAACTGACCGAGGAACCAACGACCATAGAAAACCTGACAGCAATCAATAAACTACAAAACCAAATAAGCACCGATGCAAAATACGTCAAGAAAAAGCTCAAAAATCTAAAGAAGTATGGCCAAGCACCCACAGAATCTACCGACCAAATGGCCATTAGAGTCAGATATCTCGAATACAAAAAAAACAACGATCAACACATAAATCAAATGAAAATCCAATCAGCACGCAACGGTAGCCCGATGAACCTTTTCAACCATCGCGAAGGCAAAACAGACCCAGACCTATACTATCGCGCCGAAGAGCTACGAAAAGCCAAGATCTAAAAACAATTGGCAACTCGCTGATCTTGGGTTCTAGGAGGCCAACGCCATGATTAAGTCAGTGAATAAATCGTTCTTCTTCTACCAAGACAGTAGGCTCGTTACCGTGAAGCAGGGTAAACATCATCGCGCCATCTTCCGCAGCGCGGAGATGCCACTGGCCGAGCAGCAGACGGGTGAAATGTCAGGTAACGCGCTACTGGCAACCGATGACAAAGGCTCTGTTCTACAGGTGCAAAGCGAAAGTGACGAAGCCGCGCATAGCTATTCAGCTTATGGACACGCCCCCGCCCTGCTCCCCCGTCGTCACTCGCTCGGTTTCAATGGTGAGCGTATCGAGCCCCAAACCCTAGGCTATCTACTGGGTAACGGCTATCGGCTCTACAGCCCCGAGCTCATGCGCTTTCTTGCACCTGACAATCTCAGCCCTTTCGACGAAGGCGGCATGAACCCTTTCGCCTACTGCCATGGAGACCCCTTGAACTATACCGACCCTACCGGCCACGTCACAATTCAAGGAATTACTTCAGTATCCAGAAGAAAAATTGAAATTTTCAGCACAACGCCAAAAAAACAATGGCTCAACAATCAAGAAATTTTCAACCAAAGTGGCAACACAGCGAATTTAAGTTTACCACCTAAAACTGCCACCTACACATTGACTCGCACTCATCTTCATTCAATCAAACAACGGAATGGCACGCACCTGTTTCTTGTCGGGGATGACTATGGAAAATTCGCTAGCAACCTGAGTGAAATCAAAAGCCTTCAAGCCGCGCCCAAGCTGTTTGAAAAAATCGACCAACGCAAGCTCAACATTCAAATCAATATTTTGGAGCGTCAAAATTCCTTTATGCTCAAGGCTGGAAAAAGACGCCATGATCAGCTACACGATCTGAACGACCATTCAGTGCAGATCCGAAAAGACTATAAACCTATTCGGCCGCAGCTCTAACTGGCCTGCCGGTAAACGAAGCCCCAGGCACGGGGCTTCGTTTATATCCTTCACGCCGCACTAAACGTCTTGTGCGGATCAATCACAAACTTCTTCGGCACCCCAGCATCAAACTCGCCATACCCTTCCGGCGCCTGATCCAGGCTGATCACCTGCACGCCAACCACTTCAGCAATATTGATGCGATCCCACATGATCGCCTGCATCAGCTGTCGGTTGTACTTCATGGTGGGGGTCTGGCCGGTGTGGAAGCTGTGCGATTTCGCCCAGCCCAGGCCAAAGCGGATGCTCAGCGCGCCGATCTTGGCAGCGGCATCTACCGCGCCCGGGTCTTCGGTCACGTACAGCCCTGGGATACCGATGTTGCCGGCAACGCGGGTCACTTGCATCAGCGAGTTCAGCACAGTAGCCGGGGCTTCGTGCTTGGCACCTTCGTGGCCATGGCCGCGTGCCTCGAAGCCGACGGCGTCAACGGCGCAGTCCACTTCCGGCTCACCGAGGATATCGACGATCTGCTCGTGCAGCGGGGTGTCCTTGGACAGGTCGACCACTTCGAAGCCCTGCGACTTGGCGTGTGCCAGGCGCAATGGGTTGAGGTCGCCGACGATGACGCAGGCAGCGCCCAGCAGGCGGGCCGAGGCAGCAGCAGCCAGGCCGACCGGGCCGGCACCGGCAACATAAACGGTGCTGCCTGGGCCAACGCCGGCCGTCACAGCACCGTGGTAGCCAGTCGGCAGAATGTCGGACAGGCAGGTCAGGTCACGGATCTTTTCCATGGCCTTGTCGCGATCCGGCAGTTTCAGCAGGTTGAAGTCAGCGTACGGCACCAGCACGTATTCAGCCTGGCCGCCGGTCCAGTCGCCCATGTCGACATAGCCGTAGGCGCCACCGGCGCGGGCCGGGTTGACGGTGAGGCAGACGCCGGTGTGCATCTCTTTGCACGAGCGGCAGCGGCCGCAGGCGACGTTGAACGGTACCGACACCAGGTCGCCCTTTTTCAGGCGTTCGACGTCACGGCCCAACTCGACGATTTCACCGGTGATTTCGTGGCCCAGCACCAGGCCGACCTGGGCAGTGGTGCGGCCGCGGACCATGTGCTGGTCGGAGCCGCAGATGTTGGTGGAGACCACCTTGAGGATCACCCCGTGCTCGATCTTCTTGCCACGCGGGTCCTGCATTTTCGGGTAGTCGATATTGCGTACTTCGACCTTGCCGGCGCCGAGATATACCACTCCACGATTGCCAGACATGCTCTTACCTCGCTTGGTTTTTATTTATGCAGCGTTGGTTGAAGCGCCGCCATCCATGGGCGGCATGTGTTACTGGAATGCAGGGAATTGTGGGCCTGATGAGGCGCAAGGCACTGACTGGAAGCGACAGGGGGATGCCTTTTTACGGCAGACCAAATGCAGGGGGCCGCTTCGCGGCCCTTTCGCGACGCAAGGCCGCTCCTACAGGAGATCGCGTACCCCTGTAGGAGCGGCCTTGCGTCGCGAAAGGGCTGCAAAGCAGCCCCAAAATAGTCAGAGCACCACTGTCCGATTGGCGTTAAGGAACACCCGCCGTTCAATGTGATACCCCACCGCCCGCGCCAGCGTCAGGCATTCGATATCCCGTCCCTTGGCAATCAGGTCCTCGGGGTAATGGCTGTGGTCCACCACTTCGACGCCCTGGGCAATGATCGGCCCTTCGTCGAGGTCGTTGTTGATGTAGTGCGCCGTGGCGCCGACCATCTTCACGCCTTTGTTGTACGCCTGGTGGTAAGGCTTGGCGCCCTTGAACCCTGGCAACAGTGAGTGGTGAATATTGATCGCCCAGCCATCCAGGCGTCGGCACAGCTCGGGCGACAGCACCTGCATGTAGCGGGCAAGGATGACCAGCTCAGCGCCAGACTCCTCGATCACCTGCAACACCTTGCGCTCTTGCCCAGCCTTGTCGTTGGGGTCGAGTGCAAAGTGGTAATAGGGGATCTTGTGCCAGTGCGCCAGTGGCTCCAGGTCGGGGTGGTTGGACACCACCGCGACCACGTCCATGCTCAGTTGGCCAATGCGCTGGCGATACAGCAGGTCGTTCAGGCAGTGGTCGGCCTTGGACACCATGATCACCACCTTGGGGCGGTGGTTGGGCGCGGTCAGCTCGAAGGCCATGCCGAACGCTTCACTGCGCTCGGCGAGGCCGGCACGGAAACCGACCTCGTCAAAATCGTCCGGCTGGCGGAATTCGACGCGAATGAAGAAGCGCCCCGACTGCCGGTCATCGAAGGAGTGGTGCTCCGTCACGTAGCAGCGCTGCTCGAAGAGGTAACGCGTCACCACGTCGACGGTACCGAGCATGCTCGGGCAGTCGGCGGTGAGAATCCAGGTATCCGGTGCCCGACTCATGTCTTTCTCCTTAGGCTTCGATGCTCAGGCCGTATTCGGCCGAAGCGTCCTGCAGCCACAGCCACCAGTAATCGGCGAAGCTGCGGCGAATCACCAGTTCCCAGGTGTCTTCGGCGGTGCGGCGGATCACCAGTTGCGACTTGGCGAATACGGTGCCGACAGCCTTGCCCACCGGGAAGTTGTTCGGGTGCACATCATAGCTGGTGGACTTCATCAGCACTTCGCGCACATTCGGGCCGCGCAGTTCCAGCAGGCTCTGCCCACCGCTGACGTTGACCACCTGGATGTGCAGGCCTTCGAGGGCCGCGCGCAGTTTTTGCTCGACGGCGAACTCCTGGCCGCCCGGGACGATCAGCAGCCACTCGTCGGGGCCCATCCACTGCAGCGACATCTCGTTGTTGGCGACCACGGTCAGGGCCACCGGCAGCTCCAGGCCCAAGGCCTTGTGCACGCCTGCGGCAAAGGCCGGGTCATGGCCATTGCCGCGCAGGGTCAGGTGGCCGAGGAATTTCTTTTCACGCAGGGTCACACCTGCGTTCTTGCGGCCCTTGCCAACCAGGCTGGCCAGGTCGGCGTGGTGCAGCGGCGACTGGGCCTTGGCTTCGGCGCCGGGGTTTTGCTGGAAGACGTTGATAGCGCTCATTTCTTACCTGCCTTGAATTCTGTTGTCCGTAAGACCAGAGGTCAGATGCAATGCCCGAATGCTAATGGGGGCCCAGTGGGAGCGGGCTTGTCCCGCGAAGGGGGCGGTGAGGCCACCAGCGCATTCGCGGGGCAAGCCCGCTCCCACAAGGTTTGCATTCCAATTCAGGCCTACCGGTGGGCCTTAGACGTTCTGCCGCTCACCCTTCGGATCGAAGAACACCGAAGACACGATCTCCGCCTCGATCACGCTGCCGTCGGCCTGCGGCGAGAACACACGCTCGCCCATGCGCTTGAGGCCGCCCTTGACCACACCCATGGCGAACGAATAGCCCAGGGAGTTGGCTGCGTAGCTGGAGGTAACGTGGCCGACCATGTCCATCGGGATCGGTTGCTTGGGGTCGAACACCAGCTGAGCACCTTCCGGCAGCCACTGGGTCGGGTCCACAGGCTTGAGGCCGACCAGTTGCTTGCGGTTGTCGCGCAGGCAGTCCTCGCGGTTCATGCCACGCAGGCCGATCCACGAGAACGGCTTGTTGCGGCCCACGCACCAGCTCATGTTGAGGTCGTCCGGGTTCATCGAGCCGTCCGTGTCCTGGCCAACGATGATGAAGCCCTTCTCGGCACGCAGTACGTGCATGGTCTCGGTGCCATACGGGGTCAGGTTGTATTGCTTGCCTGCCTCGATGATCTTTTCCAGTACGCCCATGGCGTAGTTGGCCTGCACGTTGACTTCGTACGACAGCTCACCGGTGAACGAGATACGGAACACCCGGGCCGGTACGCCGCCAACAGTGCCTTCCTTCCAGGTCATGAACGGGAAGGCGTCCTTGTCCAGGTCGATGTCGTCGGTCAGCGCGCTCAGCAGCTTGCGGCTGTTGGGGCCGGACAGGGTCATGGTCGCCCAGTGGTCGGTGACCGAGGTGAAGTACACCTTCATCTCTGGCCATTCGGTCTGGTGGTACAGCTCCAGCCACTGCAGCACACGGGCGGCGCCGCCGGTGGTGGTGGTCATGTAGAAGTGGTTGTCGCCAACGCAGGCGGTGACGCCGTCGTCGAAGACCATACCGTCTTCCTTGCACATCAGGCCGTAACGGGCCTTGCCCACGTCGAGCTTGGTCCAGGCGTTGCTGTAGATGCGGTTGAGGAACTCGCGTGCATCCGGGCCCTGGATGTCGATCTTGCCCAGGGTCGAGGCGTCGAGCAGGCCCACGCTGTCGCGCACAGCCTTGCACTCGCGGGCCACGGCGGCGTGGATGTCTTCACCGGCTTTGGGGAAGTACCACGGGCGCTTCCACTGGCCGACGTCTTCGAACTCGGCGCCGTTCTTCACGTGCCAGCCATGCAGGGCGGTGAAGCGCACAGGCTCGAACAGGTGGCCACAGTGCCGGCCCGCTACCGCACCGAAGGTCACCGGCGTGTAGTTCGGGCGGAACATGGTGGTGCCCATTTCCGGAATGGTGATGCCGATCGAACGGGCGGCGATGGCCAGGCCGTTGATGTTGCCCAGCTTGCCCTGGTCGGTACCGAAGCCCAGCGCGGTGTAGCGCTTGACGTGCTCGACCGACTCGAAGCCTTCACGGGTGGCCAGTTCGATACCGGCGGCGGTCACGTCGTTCTGCTGGTCGACGAACTGCTTCGGCCCCTTGGTGCCCTTGTCGTGCGGCACCTGGAACAGCGCCACGGTGGCCTCTTCCTTGCGTGCCACTGTTTTCGGCAGGGTGCCGGCAGTGGCCTTGAAGCCGGCTTCGGTGGCTGCGCGCACGCCGCCTTCGAAGCCGTCGGCAATCACATCACCGAGGGCATAGATGCCGTGGATACCGCCGACGCACACGCGTTTCTGCGGTGCATCACCCGGCACGAAGCCGAGGATGTCTTCACGCCATACCGGGCGACCGCCCAGGTGCGAAGCCAGGTGGACGATCGGGCTGTAGCCGCCGGAGGTAGCGATCAGGTCGCACTCAAGGGTTTCGCCAGGGCTGGTGACTTTATGTGCCTGCACGTCGATGGCGGCCACGCGGGCGCCGGTCACGTGCTTGCTGCCCTTGGCCTCGACCACGGCGCTGGAGGTGAGGATGCGGATGCCCTTGGCACGTGCTTCCTCGACCAGCGAACCGCGCGGGTTGTGGCGGGCGTCGGCGATGGCGACCACTTGCAGGCCAGCGTCGTGCCAGTCCAGCGCGGCGCGGTAGGCGTGGTCGTTGTTGGTCGACAGCACCAGCTTGCGGCCCGGGGCCACGCCGTAGCGGCGCACGTAGGTGGAGACAGCACCGGCCAGCATGTTGCCCGGCACGTCGTTGTTGCCGTACACCAGCGGGCGCTCGTGTGCGCCAGCGGCCAGTACCACACGGCCGGCACGCACACGGTGCACGCGGTGACGCACCTGGCCGATCGGGGCGCGGTCACCGAGGTGGTCGGTGAGGCGCTCGTGGATGGTCAGGAAGTTGTGGTCGTGGTAGCCGTTGACCGTGGCGCGTGGCAGCAGGGTCACTTCCGGCAGGCTTTCCAGCTCTTTGACGATGCTGCTCACCCACTCGGCGGCAGGCTTGCCGTCGAGGGTCTCGCGGCTGTCGAGCAGGCTGCCACCGAACTCTTCCTGCTCGTCGGCGAGGATCACCCGCGCACCGCTGCGGGCAGCGGCCAGGGCGGCAGCCAGGCCAGCAGGGCCGGCACCGACGATCAGCACGTCGCAGTGCTGGTTCATGTAGTCGTAGCTGTCCGGGTCGTTCTGCAGCGGTGCACGGCCAAGGCCTGCCGCCTTGCGGATGTACTTCTCGTAAGTCATCCAGAACGATTTCGGGTACATGAAGGTTTTGTAGTAGAAGCCCGGCGGCATCATGCTGCCGCCGACCTTGCCGAGGATGCCCATGACGTCATTGTTGACGTTCGGCCAGCCGTTGGTGCTGGTGGCGACCAGGCCGGCGTACAGCGCCTGCTGGGTGGCACGCACGTTAGGGATCTGGGTGGCTTCGCTGGAGCCGATCTGCAGGATGGCGTTCGGCTCTTCGGTACCGGCGGCGATGATGCCGCGCGGGCGCGAGTACTTGAAGCTGCGACCGACGATATCGACGCCGTTGGCCAGCAGCGCGGCGGCCAGGCTGTCACCGGCATAACCCTGGTAGGTCTTGCCGTTGAAGGTGAAGTTCAGGACCTTGCTGCGGTCGATACGGCCGCCGCTGGCGAGGCGATAGGTCTGGCTCATACTTTTTCCCCTTGGCCTTTGACGGTCGACGGTGCGCTGTTCTGCTTGCCGTTGGCGGTCACCTGCGGCTTCTCGCCAATCTTGTAGGTTTCCAGAATCTCGTAGGTCACGGTGTCGCGGGTGACGTTGAAGTACTGACGGCAGCCGGCAACGTGGTCCCACAGTTCATGGTGAATACCGCGCGGGTTGTCGCGGAAGAACATGTAGGTGCCCCACTCTTCGTCGGAGCAGGCGGCAGGGTCCAGCGGGCGGGCGATGTGCGCCTGGCCGGAGGCGTGGAACTCTTCTTCGGAGCGCAGCTCGCCGCAGTGGGGACAGAAAATATGCAACATGACGGTGTCTCCGGTTAGTGGGCGACGGCGGCGGCGCCGTGTTCGTCGATCAGTGCGCCGTTGTAGAAACGGTCCATGGAGAACGGCGCAGCCAGCGGGTGCATCTCGCCTTTGGCCAGGCTTGCGGCAAAGACGTTGCCCGAACCCGGGGTCGCCTTGAAGCCGCCGGTGCCCCAGCCGCAGTTGAAGAACATGTTCTTGACCGGGGTCTTGGAGATGATCGGGCAGGCGTCCGGCGAGGTGTCGACGATGCCGCCCCACTGGCGGTTCATGCGTACGCGCGAGAGGTTGGGGAACATCTCGACGATCGCCTGCAGGGTGTGCTCGATCACCGGGTACGAACCGCGCTGGCCGTAGCCGACCCAGCCGTCGATACCGGCGCCGATCACCAGGTCGCCTTTGTCGGACTGGCTGATGTAGCCGTGCACCGCGTTGGACATGATCACGCTGTCGATGATCGGTTTGATCGGCTCGGACACCAGTGCTTGCAGCGGGTGCGATTCCAGCGGCAGACGGAAGCCGGCCAGCTTGGCCATGTGCCCGGAGTTACCGGCAGTGACCACACCGACGCGCTTGGCGCCGATGAAGCCTTTGTTGGTTTCCACGCCGATGACCGCGCCGTTTTCCTTGCGGAAACCGATCACTTCGGTCTGCTGGATCAGGTCGACGCCCAGGGCATCGGCGGCACGGGCGTAACCCCAGGCCACGGCGTCGTGACGGGCGACTCCACCACGGCGCTGAACGGTAGCGCCGAGGATCGGGTAGCGGGTGTTCTTGGAGCAGTCCAGGTACGGGATTTCGGCTGCGACCTGGGCGGTGTTCAGCAGTTCGCCATCGACACCGTTGAGGCGGTTGGCACTGACGCGGCGCTCGGAGTCACGAATGTCCTGCAGGGTGTGGCACAGGTTGTAGACGCCGCGCTGAGAGAACATCACGTTGTAGTTGATGTCCTGGGACAGGCCTTCCCACAGTTTCATGGCGTGCTCGTACAGCTGCGCCGACTCGTCCCACAGGTAGTTGGACCGCACGATGGTGGTGTTACGGGCGGTGTTGCCGCCGCCCAGGTAACCTTTCTCGATCACCGCGACGTTGGTGATGCCGTGTTCCTTGGCCAGGTAGTAGGCCGTGGCCAGACCATGGCCGCCACCGCCGACGATGACCACGTCGTAGACCTTTTTAGGGGTCGGCGTGCGCCACATGCGCTGCCAGTTTTCGTGGTGGCTGAGGGAGTGCTTGAAAAGGCCGAAGCCCGAGTAGCGTTGCATGGTCGTTTACTCCACTCAGCGGTAAACAGGGAAGTCTGCGCACAGGGCGGCGACGTTCTTCGCCACATCGGCTTCAACGTCGGCATCACCGAGGTTGTCGAGGATGTCGCAGATCCAGCCAGCCAGGGCCACACACTGGGCGACTTTGAAGCCGCGGGTGGTGACAGCCGGGGTGCCGATGCGCAGGCCCGAGGTGACGAACGGTGACTGCGGGTCGTTGGGCACGGCGTTCTTGTTGACGGTGATGTGCGCGCGGCCCAGGGCGGCGTCGGCATCTTTACCGGTGAGGCCCTGGCGGATCAGGCTGACCAGGAACAGGTGGTTGTCGGTGCCGCCGGACACCACGTCGTAGCCGCGGTCGATGAACACCTGGGCCATGGCCTGGGCGTTTTCGATGACCTGCTGCTGGTAGCGCTTGAACTCAGGCTCCAGCGCTTCCTTGAAGCACACGGCCTTGGCGGCGATGACGTGCATCAGCGGGCCACCCTGGGCGCCTGGGAATACGGCAGCGTTGAGCTTCTTCTCGATCGCTTCGTTGGACTTGGCCAGGATCAGGCCGCCACGTGGACCGCGCAGGGTCTTGTGGGTGGTGGTGGTGACCACGTCGGCGTACGGCAGCGGGTTGGGGTACAGGCCAGCGGCAACCAGGCCGGCGACGTGGGCCATGTCGACGAACAGCAGCGCACCGACCTTGTCGGCGATGGCGCGAAAGCGTGGGAAGTCGAGGGTCTTGGAGTAGGCCGAGAAGCCGGCAACAATCATCTTTGGCTTGTGCTCGACTGCCAGGCGCTCGACTTCGTCGTAGTCGATCAGGCCGGTGTCGGTGTTGATGCCGTACTGCACAGCGTTATACAGCTTGCCCGAAGACGACACCTTGGCGCCGTGGGTCAGGTGGCCGCCGTGGGCCAGGCTCATGCCCAGGATGGTGTCACCGGCCTGCAGCAGGGCCAGGTAGACCGCGCCGTTGGCGGAAGAGCCGGAGTGCGGCTGGACGTTGGCGAAATCGGCACCGAACAGCTGCTTGGCGCGCTCGATGGCCAGCGCTTCGACTTTGTCGACGTGCTCGCAGCCGCCGTAGTAGCGCTTGCCTGGGTAGCCTTCGGCGTATTTGTTGGTCAGGCCGCTGCCCTGGGCCTGCATGACGCGCTTGCTGGTGTAGTTCTCCGAGGCGATCAGCTCGATGTGATCTTCCTGGCGCTGTTCTTCGGCATTCATCGCCGCCAGCAGTGCGTCGTCGTAACCCTGGATCTGGTCTTGCTTGCTGAACATCTTGTTGTCTCCCGGCAGCGATCGTTTCTTGTCTGTAAGGCACTGTGGCCCTTTGTGGCGATGGTATGACTGGCCGGGGTGGGTCAGATGCCTGCGCACGCCTTGCAATGGCGCGTTTACGACATTGGCTTTGTGTTGCTGTTGCCGGCCGCTTCGCGGGGCAAGCCCGCTCCCATTGATTGCTGTATGCAGGACTATTGTGGAAGCGGGCTTGCCCCGCGAAGAGGCCGACACAGATCCGACTGAAAGCAGGTTGTATAGGCAACTGCTGAATCGATAGTTTAGAGTGCAGTTCTGCGTCGTTCACAGGACCGTGTCATGACAGATAAGAGCCAACAATTCGCCAGCGACAACTATTCCGGCATCTGCCCCGAAG
This sequence comes from Pseudomonas sp. SWRI68, assembly GCF_014269165.1. Taxonomy (NCBI): domain Bacteria; kingdom Pseudomonadati; phylum Pseudomonadota; class Gammaproteobacteria; order Pseudomonadales; family Pseudomonadaceae; genus Pseudomonas; species Pseudomonas sp. SWRI68. The sequence goes on from NZ_JABWRU010000029.1 coordinate 14,785, forward strand.
CCTGGGCCGCCATGGCCAAGGCCAACATGGGCCACGACCGCGCCTATGGCGACGACCAGTGGACCGAGCGGGCCGCCCAGTACTTTCGCGAGCTGTTCGAAACTGACTGCGAAGTGTTCTTCGCCTTCAACGGCACCGCCGCCAACTCCTTGGCCCTGGCCTCGCTGTGCCAGAGCTACCACAGCGTGATCTGCTCCGAGACCGCCCACGTCGAGACCGACGAATGCGGCGCGCCAGAGTTTTTCTCCAACGGCTCCAAGCTGCTGACGGCGGCCAGCGTCAACGGCAAGCTGACCCCGCAATCGATTCGTGAGGTCGCCCTCAAGCGCCAGGACATCCACTACCCCAAGCCACGCGTGGTGACCATCACCCAGGCCACCGAAGTGGGCACCGTGTACCGCCCCGATGAGCTCAAGGCGATCAGCGCCACCTGCAAGGAGCTGGGCCTGAACCTGCACATGGATGGCGCGCGCTTTACCAATGCCTGCGCGTTCCTCGGTTGCAGCCCGGCAGAGCTGACCTGGAAGGCCGGCGTCGATGTGCTGTGCTTTGGCGGCACCAAGAACGGCATGGCGGTGGGTGAGGCGATCCTGTTCTTCAATCGCGACCTGGCCGAGGACTTCGACTACCGCTGCAAGCAGGCCGGGCAACTGGCCTCGAAGATGCGCTTCTTGTCAGCGCCCTGGGTCGGGCTGCTGGAAGACGGCGCCTGGCTGCGCCATGGCAACCACGCCAACCACTGCGCGCAGTTGCTGGCGTCGTTGGTGAGTGACTTGCCGGGGGTTGAGCTGATGTTCCCGGTGGAGGCCAACGGGGTGTTCCTGCAGATGCCAGAGCCTGCGATCGAGGCGTTGCGCGGCAAGGGCTGGCGCTTCTACACCTTTATTGGTAGCGGCGGGGCGCGGTTCATGTGCTCGTGGGACACCGAAGAGGAACGGGTGCGTGAGCTGGCGGCGGATATTCGCAGCATCATCACCGCCTGACAGGCCGCATTCGCGGGGCAAGCCCGCGCCTACAAGTACAGCGCCAATCTCAATGCCGGCGCTGTACGTGTGGGAGCGGGCTTGCCCCGCGAAGAAGCCAACACCGACCTAGAGCCTGAACCCACCCATCTGCCGCGCCAGGTCATCGGCCAAACCACGCAAAGCCTGGCACTCCTCGCGGCACCCTTGCACCTCAGCCGCCGTCTCCCGCGCCAGGTCGGAAATCCCCTGGACCGTGCGGTTGATCTCCTCAGTTACCGCCGACTGCTCTTCAGTCGCTGTGGCCACCTGATGGTTCATGTCACTGATATGTTCCACCTGATCGGTAATCGCCCCCAGTGACGCCCCGGTGCGCTGGCTCGATTCCACGCCACTGCCGGTCGCCTGCTGCCCCGCCTGCATCGAGCTCACCGCCGAACCCGCGCCCTGCTTCAGGCGTTGGATCATCTGCTGCACTTCATCGGTAGACAGCTGCGTGCGCCGCGCCAGCGTTCGCACTTCGTCGGCCACCACGGCAAAGCCGCGCCCCATTTCCCCTGCCCGCGCAGCCTCGATGGCCGCATTCAGCGCCAGCAGGTTGGTTTGCTCGGAAATACTACGGATCACCGCCAATACTTCATCGATCGAGGCGACTTCGTCGGCCAACTGCTCCACCGCATCCGCCGCCTTGCCGATATCCCCCGACATACCCTCGATGCCCTGAATCGAACGGCGCACCACTTCACGCGCCTGCAAGGCCTCATCACGCGCCGACTGCGAGGCCTGCGCCGCATCACCGGCATTGCGGGCAATGTCCTGCACCGTCAGCCCCATTTCGTGCACAGCGGTGGCCACCATCTCGGTCATTTCCTGCTGCCGTCCGGAACGATCGGCGGTGTTGTCCACCACCTGGGTCACCTGCTCGACGGCCCGATGCAGCCGTTCAGAAGTCTGCAACACCTCGCCAATCAGGCTGCGCTGGCTGTCGAGAAAACGATTGAAGCCCCGCGCCAGGTCACCCAGCTCGTCCTGGCGCGAATCATCCAGGCGATGGCTGAGGTCACCGGCGCCACTGCCGATCTGCACCAGCGCGGCAGTGACCCGGCGGATAGGCCGCACCAGCCCACGTGCCAGCAACACCACCAGCAACAATGACAGCAGCGCCACGCCGCCACCGATCAACGTGGTCAGCCATACCGCCTGACGCATCTGCGCGTAGATCTCGGCCTCCGGCACCTCGGCGACCAAAGTCCAGTTCAGGTCGCGCAGTGGCAGGCCCAACGCCAGATAATCTTCGCCATCGCGCTGGAAGCGGCTGGTGCGCAGGCCCGGCTCACCATTCATCACTGCCTTGGCGGCGTGCGCATCGAGCTGATCGACCAGTTGGCGCTTGCCGCTGAAGGCGTTGTCCGGGTGCACCTGGATCAGCCCATCGTTGCGCACCAGAAACACCTTGCCGTGCTCGCCAAAGCTGAAGTCATGGATCAGTTTCGACAGCTCGGCCATGCGCAGGCCCATGCCGGCGACGCCAACCAGCTTGCCGTCCTTTTCCACGCGATAGTCGATGAACAGCGCCAGCTCACCGGTGGCACCGTCGATGTCGATATTGATCAGGCGCTCGGCGCCACTGTCGATGTAGCCGTAGAACCACTTGTCCTTGGGGTTGGCACGGCTGAGGGTGCGGTCCAGGCCATTTTCGTTGTAGTAATGGCCGGTTTCTGTGGCGGCGAACAGCGTGGTGAAGGCCTTGTTGCGCTGCTTGGCAGCGTCCAAGTATTCGATGAAGCGCGGTGCTTGCGCAGGGTCTTCGCCCGCGGCAAGCCAGTCGCGCAGCAGGGTGTTGCCGGCAATGTCGGCCGCAGCCACCAGCGGCTGGCCGAGCATGCGCTCGATGTCGTTACGGATGGCTTCGACACTGGCCGGCAGCGCCGTGTCGACCAGGTAGCGTTCGGTCAAGCGGTTGAACGCCACTGTGAAGATGATCACCACTACCAGGATGCTCGCCAGCAGGGCCGCGCCCATGCTTGCGATCAATTGCCACTGGATGCTTCGCCGCCAGATACGCATGCCCTTGCTCCCCGCCAATTATTGTTTTGCGGGAAGTGTATACACTTACGTATCCAGTTATTCCAGTGATCTGGGACATTGCTTGGGGACCTTGGGGCCGCTGTGCGGCCCCAGGTGCCCATCAGGATTCGGCAATAGTCCGAACGATCGCGTCCACCGTGGCGTCGATCTGCGCCTGGGTGCGCGCAAGCGTCTGCTGATGCTCCTTCTGCAGCTCAACCTGCTTGGAGCACAGGTTCAGGGCAGCCAGCACCAGCAGTTTGTCGCCGATCAAGGTCGGGTACGAACGCTTGGTCTCGGCCAAGGCGGTGTTGAGCATTCGCACCGCCTGCGCCAAGGTTTCTTCCTGGCCTTCAGGCGCCTTGATCGAATAGTCGCTGCCAAGGATCGACACGACATTGACCGGCTGCGCATTCAAGCTCATGCGTTGACGACACCCGCACTGGCGCGATCAACCAGCGCCTGGATGCGCGCGGCAGTGGCGCCGTTCTTTTCTTCCTGCTCCATCAGCGACAGCTGCAGGGTTTCGTTTTCTTCCTTGGCCTGGGCCAGTTGCTGGCCGAGGGTGGTGTTCTGCTCGGTGAGTTGAGCGTTTTTATGCATCAGGTCGCTGACCAGTTGCTCGATTTGATTCAGGGAGGCTTCAAGCATGGGGTCTATCTCAGGTTGTTGCAGAGGGCGCACACGATAAAGAAAAGTGTCAGTCCTCGCCATTAAATATCGGATTCTTAAGGTTTCTGCTGCGCAGATTGACAGGGTATCGGGCCGCTTGTTCCGACCTGGGTCAACCGCCGGTCAGGAAAAAGTTAGCGCGCTCACAAATTTCACCGGTCTCGCTCAAGACTGACCAGTCACGACCGATAGCCAGGCAAGTCATATTTCGTCGTGCTGTGTGCGACCCTCCCCTGCCTGGATCCCTCCATGTCCCTACGCAACATGAACATCGCCCCGCGCGCGCTGCTCGGCTTCGCGCTGATCGGCCTGCTGATGCTCGGCCTCGGCATTTTCTCGCTCATGCAGATGGGCAACATCCGCCAGGCGGGCGTCGCCATCGAGAGCATCAGCGTGCCCAGCATCAAGATGCTCGACGAACTTACCGCGCTGAACCTGCGCATGCGCACCCTCTCCTATCGGCTGCTGATCAACCGCGAGCCAGAGACCCAGCGCGACACCCTCAACCTGCTGGACCAACGCAACGCCCAGATCGACCGCGCCCGCCAGGCCTACCAGCCGATGATCGGCGCACCCGACGAGCAAGCGGCCTTCGACCAGTACAGCCAGTTGCTCAGTCAATACCGCCAGCTGGAGGCGCGCATGCGCAGCATGAGCCAGGCGGGCCGCACCGACGAGTTGCGCGACCTGCTCAACCGCGACCTGCTGGCCAACTCCGAGCAGATCAACAAGGTCATGGACACCCTGGTGCGCATCAACACCGACCAGACCCGTGCCACCAACGAAACCGCAGCCAGCCAGTATGCTGCCGCCTTCGCCCTGGTCATCGGCCTGTTGATCGCCGCCACCGTGCTGACGCTGCTGTGCGCGTTCCTGCTGACCCGCAGCATCGTCAAGCCGATCGAAGAGGCGCTGCAATGCGCCGAGCAGGTGGCCGACGGTGACCTGACCCATGTCATCCGTGCCGAAGGCACCGACGAAGCCGCCCGCCTGCTGCGCGCCATGGCCCGCATGCAAGACAAGCTGCGCGACACCCTGCAATTGATTGCCGGCTCCGCCACCCAGCTGGCGTCTGCAGCGGAAGAGCTCAATAGCGTCACCGACGAGAGCGCCCGTGGCCTGCAGCAACAGAACAACGAAATCGAACAGGCCGCCACTGCGGTCACCGAGATGACCAGCGCCGTGGAAGAAGTGGCACGCAACGCGGTGAGCACCTCGCAGGCCTCGGGTGAAGCCAGCCGTTCGGCGGGCGACGGGCGCGACCTGGTGCTGGAAACCGTCGGCGCCATCGAGCGCATGAGCGGCGATGTGCAAGCCACTGCCACGCTGATCACCCACCTGGCCGAGCAATCGCGCGACATCGGCAAGGTGCTCGATGTGATCCGCGGCTTGGCCGACCAGACCAACCTGCTGGCGCTCAATGCCGCGATCGAAGCAGCCCGTGCCGGTGAGGCGGGCCGTGGCTTCGCCGTGGTGGCGGATGAAGTGCGGGCACTGGCCCATCGTACCCAGCAGTCGACCAGCGAAATCGAGCGGATGATTGGTAGCATCCAGGGCGGTACCGAGGAGGCGGTGGCGTCGATGCGCACCAGCACCGAACGCGCCGAGTCGACCCTGAACATCGCCCGTGGCGCGGGCATGGCGCTGGATACCATCGCCGGTGCGGTGGCGCAGATCAACGAGCGTAACCTGGTGATCGCCAGCGCGGCGGAAGAACAAGCACAGGTGGCGCGCGAGGTGGACCGCAACCTGGTGAATATCAATGATCTGTCGGTACAGAGTGCAACCGGGGCGCATCAGACCAGCGCAGCGAGTGCCGAGCTGTCGCGGTTGGCGGTGGATTTGAACAACCTGGTGGCCCGCTTCCGCACCTGACAGTACTGGGGCCGCTTTGCGGCCCATTCGCACTCTCATGGCCTGCGGATAACCTGTGAGAGCAACTGCCTTGCTCAAAATTCTAAAACAGCCAGCCCCGTGGGAGCGGGCTTGTCCCGCGAACACGGGCGAAGCCCGTGCCATGCTCTGCGGTGCCTGCTTCGCGGGACAAGCCCACTCCCACAGGGATCATGGTACGCCTTGTGATGCCCCCTGAAATAAGATTCAGAGGAACATTAGGTGAGCTGGCAGTGGCGTGCGGCGGGGAATGTTGGAGCGTGCTCAATCCCATCTTCTGCGCCGTGGCCGTTTCTCTCAGCCTGGTGGGTTGTACTTGCTGACTACGGTAACCCATGAGCGCAAGCGGACCTTCACCCACCTTCATCTCGCCCGTGGCGTGATCCAGCAACTCAGACAGGCTGAGCTCGATGGGCATTGCCAATCCCTCGCGTGGGTGGTCATGCCGGACCATGTGCACTGGCTGATCGAGTTACGAAGCGGCACCTTGTGTCGCCTGATGCGCAGATTCAAGTCACGCAGCAGCCATGCGCTTTATCAGCGGGGCATGCGGCGCGAAAAGATATGGCAGCAGGGCTACCAGGACCGAGCCTTGCGCCGGGAAGAAAGTGTGCTGCAGGTAGCGAGGTACATCGTTGCCACCCCCATCAGAGCAGGATTGGTTGACCGTGCGGGTGATTATCCGCATTGGGATGCAGTCTGGGTCTGATGCCATTCGCGGGGCAAGCCCGCTCCCACAGGCCTATGGGAGCGGGTTTAGCTACGAAGAACCCACACTATTGAAGCTGGATCAGTAATCGATCCGCACATCTCCTTTAGGCACGCTGCAGCACGAGAGGATGTAGCCCTCGGCCTCGTCTTCTTCGGTAATACCGCCGTTGTGCTCCATCTCCACTTCGCCGCCCAGCTTGAGCACCTTGCAGGTACCGCAAATGCCCATGCCGCAGGCCTTGGGGATCATCAGCCCGACCTTCGCCGCTGCCGCATGCACGGTCTCGCCCGGGGCAACGCGGATGCTCTTCTCGCTGCCGATGAACTCCACCAGGTTGAGGTCGGAGACATCCACTTCCGGCGCGTCGGCGGCCTGCTCGGCATGCTCCACCGCATCGGCCTTGGCCTCTGCCGGCGTCGCGCCGAACGACTCCTCATGGTAGTTCTTCATGTCGAAGCCGACGGCTTCAAGCATGCGCTTGACCGCGCTCATGTACGGCGTCGGGCCGCAGCAGAACACCGTGCGCTCCATGTAGTCGGGCGCGATCAGCTCCATCAGCCGCTGGTTCAGGTACCCGCGGTAACCCGCCCAGGGCTCGCCCAGCCCGTGCTTCTCGCAAATGATGTGCAAGCTGAAGTTGGGGATGCGCGAGGCCATCTGCTCCAGCTCGCGGTGGAAGATGATGTCTTTCGGCGAACGGGCGCTGTGCACGAAGACCATGTCGACATTGGCGTTGGTGTCGTAGAACCATCGCGCCATGGACATCACCGGGGTGATACCAACACCGCCCGAGAGGTACAGCACCTTGCCCGAGGGGAAGTCGATGGCGTTGAACAACCCCACCGGGCCGTGCACCGGCAGCTCTGCGCCTTCGTGCATGGTGTCGTGCAGGTGGTTGGAGACATGCCCGCCTGGCACCCGCTTGACCGTGATCGAGAAGCTGTACGGCACCGACGGCGAACTGGAGATGGTATAGGAACGCATCACCGGTTTGCCTTCGATCTCAAGTTCCAGGGTAACGAACTGCCCTGGCTTGAAGAAGAACATGATCGGTTGGTCGGCCATGAAGCAGAACGTGCGCACGTCCCAGGTCTCCTGGATGACCTTAACGCAGCGCACGATGTGGCGGCCGTTGGCCCAGGTCTGGGTGGTGACCGGATTGAGGAAGGTATCGGACATGTTCATCTCCAGCAGCCGACAATTGGCCTTTTTATGGCTGCGATAATGCGCAAGCTGAAGGCGACGTACATTCCTGCCTGCGACATCGGCGTACTTATCGCGACCAGCCCCATGCTACAAGGGCTAGGGCGTCGTAATTCAAATCGGCCATGTCGCCCATGGATACGGTTCACGACGCCTTCGGACGCACACTCCACGGCAAAAGAACACGCTGTTTTTTTTACGACAGCCTTGCGGCACCACAACAATGATTAGCCACCTTTTGCCGGCCGCACGCGGCCCCGAGGACCACACGATGGACGTCACCGCAACCCTGAGCCTGGGCGATCCACTGGAAGCAGCACGCAAGGCTACCGCCGAGATGCTGCAGACCCGCGAGCGAACCTACTCGCTGCCCCAGCCTTTCTACACCGACGAGCGTCTGTTCCAGATCGACATGCAGGAGATCTTCCACAAAGAGTGGCTGATCGCTGGCATGACTTGCGAGATTCCGGCCAAAGGCAACTTCATTACCCTGCAGATCGGCAAGAACCCGATCATCGTCATCCGTGGCGCCGAAGGTAAGGTGCATGCCTTCCACAACGTCTGCCGCCATCGCGGTTCGCGCCTGTGCACCAGCGACAAGGGCAAGGTGGCCAAGCTGGTCTGCCATTACCACCAGTGGACCTACGAGCTGGACGGTCGCCTGCTGTTCGCCGGCACCGAAATGGGCGCCGACTTCGACATGAAGGAATACGGCCTCAAGCCGGTGAACGTGAAGGTTGCGGGTGGTTACATCTTCATCAGCCTGGCGGAAAACCCGCCAGCCATCGACGAGTTCCTGGCCACTTTGGACCATTACATGGAACCGTACGACATGGAGAACACCAAGATCGCGGTGCAGACCCAGTTGCTGGAAAAGGCCAACTGGAAGCTGGTACTGGAAAACAACCGCGAGTGCTACCACTGCAGCGGTTCGCACCCAGAGCTGCTGCAAACCCTGCTGGAGTGGGACGACACCAACGACCCACGCGCCAGCCAGGAATTCAAGGACCACGTGGCCGCCTCTGCCGCCGCCTGGGAAGCCGAGAAGATCCCGTACCTGCACAAGAGCCACGGGCTGCGTAACCGCATCGTGCGCATGCCGCTGCTCAAGGGCACCGTGTCGATGACCATGGACGGCAAGCAGGCCTGCCAGAAGCTGATGGGCCGCATCAAGAACCCGGACCTGGGTTCGATGCGCATCCTGCACCTGCCGCACTCGTGGAACCACTGCATGGGCGACCACCTGATCGTCTTCACCGTGTGGCCGATCAGCGCCCAGGAGACCCTGGTCACCACCAAGTGGCTGGTGCACAAGGATGCCGTCGAAGGCGTCGATTACGACCCGGAGCGCATGCGCAAGGTGTGGGACGCGACCAACGACCAAGACCGCCGCCTGGCCGAAGAGAACCAGCGCGGGATCAACTCCACGGCATACCAGCCAGGGCCTTATTCGAAGACCTATGAATTTGGCGTGGTGAACTTCATCGACTGGTACAGCCAGCGCGTGCTGGAGAACCTGGGGGCGGAGCCTGCGCCGTACTTGAAGGAAGTGCAGGCGCAGTAAGTATCCGTTCACATGCGGCTAGTGGTGACCCCACTAGCTTGCTCACTGCGTGTTGCGTCTTGCGTATTGCGTATTGCGGCTTGTCGTATGCTATTTCTCGATTCGGCAGACAGAGAGCGCTGAGAAGCGCGGTCGAGCGTCCATCTATTCATCCCGATCATCTCAGGGGTACCCTGCAGCCATGGTTTCGCCTGAGCGAGGTCCCAAACCTCCTTTACCGACGTTCCCAGGGAAATCACGGTAAGGGTTGACAATGCCCATGTCTGCCAATCTTTTCCTGGCTCCACCAGGCGACTGATCCCCACTGTGATCCCTGCAACGGCACTGGCGCCACTGACCACCGAAAGCGCCCAATCACTTCGCGATGAGACAGGCAAGAGCCCTACCGTGTCGTTGACAGCGGCTGCTTGTAGGGCCATGCCTCGATGAGCCTGACGTGTTCGCAACATTGATCGAAGCTTCAGACCACTGGTGAAGAAACCCGTTAAGTTGGTAAGAATGCTGAGGATAGGAAACAGGTACTCACTGGCTTCCTGGGCTTCCTGCCCTGTCGGATCGCGGTAGTTGATCGGGTCACCGAGGCAGTATGCATATGCGTTGAACCCACCCGCAGCGAACGGGCTGAGCCGATCTGGCGAGCGAAAGCGCATCAGTTGCGGGCTATAGGCACGATGCCCATTGCCCAGCAGGTAGCAGCCACTGGCTTGATCGAGGTGCGCATCAGAGAATGCTAGCCAAGGTCCAGCATCGGGTTGGAACCCAGCGTAGGGCGTATAGCGTCGATGCGGGGTAGCCTGCCCTCGCAGCACCGAGCGCTGGCGGTCAATTGCCAGCAGTGTGGTACCCGCCATTGCTACGCTCCCCAGGTCATTACCTGCCAGTACGTTAGCAAAGGGTACCTGTAGCGGTAACTGGCAAAAATGTCAGTTGCAGGGCAATGGTTTTCCACAGGCCAGGCGCCTACCTCGTTAGATCAATTTTTGATCAAAACTCTGCAAGCCTTGGCAGGCCTGGGCTGCAGCACTTCCCGAACAACTTGCCCACAGGTTCGCCAACAGACTTTGTGAGCAAGTCCACCCATTCGCTTAAACGCCCTGTGGATAACTACACCAACCCCTTGAATTGCGGTATTTCTGAAAGCGTTTGCTGAAATTGATCATTATTTGTACGTATCGCTGCAAGGCCCGAAGCCATTGCGCTGCAGCGAAGCACGAACACTTTATCCACACCTTGGCGAACAGATTCCGGGGGTAAAACGCGGCCCACCTGACATTTTTGCCAGTTTCCTCAACATCCCGCTCATGATTGATTGAAAACAATCCAGATGGCAGCAGCACGAGGTCACTTATGCACAGTCGCCTGAAAGGCACTGTGAAGTGGTTCCATGAGGCGAATGGAGTGGGCGTGATATCGGCTGAGGACGGCAGCGGGGACTATTTCGTGGCGCGGAGTGCAATTCTGATGGTAGGCAAGGCGCGGCTACTGGAGGGAGGGCGCGTAAGTTTTGAACCGGTGATCGACGGGCTGGCCTTTTGGGCATTCAATGTTGCCGAGCTACAGCCTTAGAAGGGCCTGCGGGTGCGCCATTCCCACAGAGTCCCTGCTGAGTCAATGAGATTAAATGCACGTCAGCGTAGAACGCCTTCCTCAACCAGCAGCTTGAGAATCGCCTCGGCGCCTTCTTGCGGCGATACATCCTTGAGCACCTTGCCCCCGCCGCCGCTGGCCTTGGCCGTGGCCGCCTTCATCCGGTCGGCACCGCTCTTGGCCTTGATCACCTTCAGGCGCTTGGGCCGTGGGCGGGCAGGTTGCAGCTCAGCCTCGCCCAGCAGCTCGTCTTCGACAATGGCCACGTCACGCGCCGCCAGCACACCCCGCCGCGCCGGGCCGAAGGCACTCTGGCGCGGCTTGGGCGCTGCGTTATCCACAGTCGCCAGCAATGGCAGGCGCACCTTGAGGCGACGCCGCTGGCCCCGTGGTAGCGCTTGCAGTACCTGGGCGGTGCCGTTTTCGATGGACTCTACCTCTGCCAGGCCGACGATCAACGGCCAGCCCAGCTTCTCGGCCAGCAGAAACGGCAGCATGCCCGACCCTTCACCGGTTTCCGCCTGGCTGCCAGTCAGTACCAGCTGCGCGCCAGCATCACGTAAATAGTCGCCGAGCACGCCCAATACATCCGCACCTGCTGGCTGTTCCAGCACGTCCAGGTGCTCCAGGCCCATGCCCAGGTAGGCGCGCAGCGCCTCTTCACGAGGGTCGCCGGCATGTACCACCTGCAAGTTATCCCCAGCCAGCTGTAGACCCAGCTCCACTGCACGCGCGTCCTGCTCGGCGCGGCGGGCGCGCCCGGAGCTTGGGTGGGCACCGATCGAAACCAGGCTGATGACTTTCGTACTCATGCTCGTGCCCTTATGCCGCGTCGCGCTGGCCGCCGCTGCGGTAGTTGTCCACAGCCTCGACCAGTGCCTGGAGAATTGCCGAACTGTCGCCAATCACCGACAGATCGGCCCGTTTGATCATGTCGCAGCCCGGGTCCATGTTGATCGCCACCACTTTGTCGCAGGCGCCGATACCCTGCAGGTGCTGGATGGCGCCAGAGATACCCACCGCCACATAAACCCGCGCCGTGACCCAGGTACCGGTAGCCCCCACCTGGCGGTTGCGCGGCATGAAGCCGTCGTCCACCGCCACCCGCGAGGCGCCTTCGGTGGCACCGAGTGCCGCCGTGGCCTTGTGGTACAGGTCCCAGTCCTTGACGCCGTTGCCGCCCGAAACGATGAACTCCGCCTCGGCCATGGCGATGGTGGCCGGGTCGACCGCCACCGAGCCCAGGTCCTCGATACGCGACAGGCTGCGCACCACGCCTGTGGACAACTCCACCGGCAGCGCTTCGTGACGGGTTTCGCTGACCGGCTCGGCGCATTCCGCCGCCGCCAGGATCAAGCGCGGCACTGCACGCTGCAGGTCTTGCTGGCCGGCACCGGCGCGGCCGATGCACTGGCCATCCTTGACCTGCCACACCCGCGTCGCCGGGCGCTCGCCCAGGGCAGCGCCCAGGCGCCTGCCCAGCTCACCGCCACCGGTGCGGCTGTCGGGCAGCAGCCAGTGGCGCGGTGTGAACTGGTTATCCACAGCCCGCAAGCCTTGCACCAGTTGCTCTGGCGCGTAGCCTTCGAAAGCTTCGCCCTCGATGACCAGCAAGCGGTCGACACCGGCGTTGGCGAAGTTGCTTTCCTTGTGCTCGCCAAACACGATCGCCAGCACCGCGCCGTCGCTGCCTGCCAGGCTGTGGGCCAGGCCGAGCAAGTCGCGGTCGTGGCTGCCGAGGCGGCCGCCGACCATGTCCGGCACCACGGCGATGTAGTACGCCGGCGCCGGCACCTGGTGCAGCGGCAGTTTCACTTCAGCCGCCGCCGTGCGCCGCCCGCCCACACCGGTGCCCTGCTGGGCGCCGCTGCGGTCGATACGCTTGATGCCAGCGGGGCCGATAAAGCCTGCGGCAATCGCGTGGGGGTTCTTGCGGATGACACCGTTTGGCCCCATCCAAGTGGTTTGTTGCGTCTGCATCGCCGCGTGCAGCGGATGCAGACGGTTACGGGCGATCCACTCGGCGCGTGGGTCGCGGCGGATGATGTCGCTCATCAGTGCACCTCCGCAGGTTCACGTTTGGCCGCTGGCGACTTGGCGTTCGCAGGGGCTTGGTCTTCGATCAGTACATCCGCTACCAACTCGGCCAGGTCCTTGATCTGTGGGCGCGGTTCGACCACACCTTCGAGCATCGCGGTGCACTGTGGGCAACCGACTGCCACCAGCTCGGCCTCGGTCTCACGGATGTCGTCCATGCGCATGTCGGGGATACGTTGCTTGCCCGGGATGTCGGTGATCGGCGCACCGCCGCCACCGCCGCAGCAACGAGAACGGAAGCCCGACCGCTGCATCTCGCGCACTTCGATGCCAAGCGCCTTGAGCACATCGCGCGGCGCCTCGTATTCGCCGTTGTAACGGCCCAGGTAGCACGGGTCGTGATAGGTCACGCTGCCGCCCTTGTGCTGGCCGAGGTTGAGCTTGTTGGCCGCGATCAGTTCGGCGATGTAGGTGCTGTGGTGCTGCACCTGATACTCGCCGCCCAAGGCACCGTACTCGTTCTTCAGCACATGGAAGCTGTGCGGGTCGCAGGTGACGATGCGCTGGAAGCGGTACTTGGCCAGGGTCTGGATGTTGCGTTTGGCCAGTTGCTGGAAGGTCGCTTCATCGCCCAGGCGCCGCGCCACGTCACCGCTGTCGCGTTCTTCCAGGCCGAGCACGGCAAAGTCCACGCCCGAGGCCTTGAGCACTTTGACGAAGGCGCGCAGGGTGCGCTGGTTGCGCATGTCGAAGGCACCATCACCAACCCAGAACAGCACCTCGGTGGTGTTCACCTCCGACAGCAGTTTCAGGTTGAGGTCGGCCGCCCAGTTCATCCGCCCGCCAGGGGCGAAGCCGCCAGGGTTGTCGGTGGCGATCAGGTTGTCCAGCACCTCGGCGCCCTTGTTCGGGGTCGCGCCTTTTTCCAGGGTGAGGTGACGGCGCATGTCGACGATGGCATCGACGTGCTCGATCATCATCGGGCACTCCTCGACGCAGGCGCGGCAGGTGGTGCACGACCACAAGGTCTCGGCGTCGACCAGGCCGTTGACGATCGGCTGGTGCGGGTGGCCGCCATGCTCGCCAATAGGTTTGCCCGGGTAAGGGCTACCGGCAAACTTGGCGTCCGTGCCACCGGCCAGGCCGATGACCATGTCCTGGATGAGTTTTTTCGGGTTCAGCGGCTGGCCTGCGGCGTAGGCCGGGCACATGGCTTCACATTTACCGCACTGCACACAGGCATCGAAACCGAGCAGCTGGTTCCAGGTGAAGTCCACCGGTTTTTCCACACCCAGCGGTGCGTTCGGGTCTTCCAGGTCCAGCGGCTTGAGGCCGGTGGAGCGGCCACCGCCGAAGCGCTCGGCACGGCGGTGCCAGGCCAGGTGCAGGGCACCGGCGAAGGCGTGTTTCATCGGGCCGCCCCAGGTCATGCCGAAGAACAGCTCCGACACGCCCCACAGCACACCCAGGCCCAGTACGCCGACCATCACCCAGCCACCGGTGTTGGCGGGCAGGATGCCGGCCACCGGCAAGGTGGCGACGAAGAAGCTCGCGGCGAACACCAACAGGCTTTTCGGCAGCCGCATCCACGGGCCCTTGGACAGGCGCGAAGGCGGATTGAGGCGGCGTTTGAAGACAAACAACGCGCCTGTGAACATGATCACCGTCGCCACCAGCAAGGCGTAGCCGAGGATCTTGCTCTGCAGGCCGAAGCCGTGCACCAGGATCGCCAAGGCAGCCGACAGCACGAAGCCGCCCGCCGTGGCCACGTGGGTCGTGGACATGTACTTGTCGCGCTCGACCACGTGGTGCAGGTCCACCAGGTAGCGTCGCGGCATGGCCAGCAGGCCGCCGATCAGATTGACCTTGGACGGTCGGCCACGCCGCCACATGCGCACACGGCGCAGGGCGCCGAGCACCGCCAGGCCAAGGGCAGCGAACAGCAGAATGGGTAGAAGGGTGTTCAACATGGGAGGCTCCCACAAACAGCTGAATTCTTGCGCCCCTCTCAAAGGTGGGCGCGGACCCCTGTAGGAGCGGCCTTGCGTCGCGAAAGGGCTGCGCAGCGGCCCCGGCAATGTGTAGCACTGCTAAATGCCGGGGCCGCTACGCGACCCTTTCGCGACGCAAGGCCGCTCCTACAGGGGGGCCAGTCCCGCCCCTATAGGGGCGGTGCGATCAGAAGTCCTTGCACAGGCGCAAGGCGTCGTAGATCGCCGCATGCACGTTGCGCTGGGCCACGCAGTCGCCGATGCGGTACAGCAGGTAGCCCTCGCCCGGCTGGCTGAGGATCGGCTGCGGCTTGATGGCGAACAGCGCCTCCACATCGATCTGGCCCTTGTTGCGCGAGCCTTCCTTCAGCGCGTAGTACAGTTCTTCATCAGGCCGCACGCCGTTCTCGATCACTACCTGGTCGACCACGCGCTCTTCCTTGGCACCGGTGTACTCGTTCTCCAGCACTGCCACCAGCTTGTCGCCTTCGCGGTAGACCTTTTCCAGCATCATGTCGCCGGTCATGATCACTTCTTTCGGGTACATGCTGCGGTAGTAGGTCGGGAAGGTCGTACCCCCCATGGCCACACCCGGCTTGATGTCGTCGGTGACGATCTCGACCTGGCTGCCTTTGTCGGCAATGTAGTCCGCCGCCGACATGCCGGTGAACTCACAGATGGTGTCGTACACCAGCACGTTCTTGCCCGGCGCAACCTTGCCGTCGAGCACGTCCCAGCTGCTGACCACCAGCCCTTCGGCAGCGCCCCAGTGTTCGTTCTGCTCGACGAACGGATGGCCGCCCACCGCCAGCACGATCACGTCCGGGCGCAAGTCCTGGATGGCGTCCACGCTGGCTGCGGTGCCCAGGCGCAGGTCGACCTTCAGCCGCGCCAGCTCCAGTTGGTACCAGCGGGTGATACCGGCGATCTGGTCACGTTGCGGTGCCTTGGCAGCAATGGTGATCTGCCCGCCGATCTGGTCTTTCTTCTCGAACAGGGTCACATCATGGCCACGCTCGGCAGCCACGCGGGCGGCTTCCATGCCGGCCGGGCCGGCGCCAACCACCACCACCTTGCGTTTGACGCCGGTGGTCTTCTCGATGATATGCGGCACACCCATGTACTCACGGGAGGTCGCGGCGTTCTGGATGCACAGTACATCCAGGCCCTGGTACTGGCGGTCGATGCAGTAGTTGGCACCGACGCACTGTTTGATCTGGTCGATCTGGCCCATCTTGATCTTGGCGATCAGGTGCGGGTCGGCCATGTGCGCACGGGTCATGCCGACCATGTCCACGTAGCCGCCTTCGAGGATGCGCGTGGCCTGGTTCGGGTCCTTGATATTCTGCGCGTGCAGCACCGGGACCTTGACCACTTCCTTGATGCCGGCCGCCAGGTGCAGGAACGGCTCCGGCGGGTAGCTCATGTTGGGGATGACGTTGGCCAGGGTGTTGTGGGTGTCGCAACCCGAGCCGACCACACCGATGAAGTCGAGCATGCCGGTGCCATCGTAGTAGGCGGCGATCTGCTTCATGTCCTCGTGGCTGAGGCCATCGGGGTGGAACTCGTCACCACACAGGCGCATGCCCACGCAGAAGTCGTCACCGACCTCGGCGCGCACGGCCTTGAGCACTTCAAGGCCGAATTTCATGCGGCCTTCGAAGGTACCGCCCCATTCGTCGGTACGCTTGTTGACCCGCGGGCTCCAGAACTGGTCGATCATGTGCTGGTGCACGGCCGACAGTTCGACGCCGTCCAGGCCGCCCTCTTTGGCACGCCGCGCAGCCTGCGCGTAGTTGCCGATGACGCGCCAGATCTCTTCCACCTCGATGGTCTTGCAGGTGGCGCGGTGCACCGGTTCACGGATGCCCGACGGCGACATCAGGGTGGGCCAGTTGAAGCCGTCCCAGCGCGAGCGACGGCCCATGTGGGTAATCTGGATCATGATCTTGGCGCCATGCTTGTGCATGGCGTCGGCCAGGTTCTGGAAGTGCGGGATGATGCGGTCGGTCGACAGGTTGACCGACGCCCACCACTCCTGCGGGCTGTCGATGGCGACGACGGACGAGCCGCCGCAGATCGCCAGGCCGATGCCGCCCTTGGCCTTCTCTTCGTAATACTTCACATAGCGGTCGGTCGTCATGCCGCCGTCAGTGGCGTAGACCTCGGCGTGCGCGGTGCTGAGCACGCGGTTGCGGATGGTCAGTTTGCCGATCTGGATCGGCTGGAACATTGCTTCGAATGCCATGACGCTATCTCCGGCTTACAACGGCTTTGTAACGAACAGGCCATCTTCGTGGCCTTCTTCCGACCCGCCGTAGACCTGTTCGGCCACGGTGCGGATCTTGCTGCCGCGGGCAGCGAGAATCTGGTCCATTGCGCCGGCGAACCAGCCGGTGAACATGTAGTCGACCTTGCGGCCAACCTTGCCGTACACGTACACGAACGCCGAGTGCTTGAGCTTGACGCTGCAGGTGCCTTTGTCCAGG
The DNA here is from genome assembly GCF_014269165.1 of Pseudomonas sp. SWRI68. Classification (NCBI taxonomy): domain Bacteria; kingdom Pseudomonadati; phylum Pseudomonadota; class Gammaproteobacteria; order Pseudomonadales; family Pseudomonadaceae; genus Pseudomonas; species Pseudomonas sp. SWRI68. Next base: position 31,962 of record NZ_JABWRU010000029.1, read on the forward strand.
TCGATGTCCTGGATCTCGAACAGGCCCCAGCCACGCTGGGACAGCCGCTTCATGTAGTGCTCGAACACCGCCACGCCTTCCAGGCCATGGCATTCGGCTTCTTTCTCGCACCAGTGCCAGGCGGACTTGTAGCCGGCCTTGTAGAGGATCTCGGCATAGGCGTCAGCGCCCAGCACTTCCTCGATGCCGATGTGGTTGTTGACGAAGAAATGGCGTGGCACGTACAGCATCGGCAAGGCGTCGCTGGTCCATACACCGGTCTCGGTGTCGACTTCGATTGGCAATTGCGGGGCGATCTTGGCCATGGAAACTCAACTCCATAAAATTTTTATCGGGATGCCCCGGCGTTGCTGGCAGGGGCTTTCAGGCTTGGAGAGCGGCTTACTCGCCCCAGACATCCTTGAGGACGTTTACCCAGTTCTCGCCCATGATCTTGCGCACCACACGCTCGGAGTGGCCGCGCTTGAGCAAGGTCTCGGTGAGGTTGGGGAACTCCCCGACGGTGCGAATGCCCAGCGGGTTGATGATCTTGCCGAAATTGGTCAGGCGACGGGCATAGCCCTTGTCGTGGGTCAGGTACTCGAAGAAGTCCTGGCCGTGGCCCTGGGTGAAGTCGGTGCCGATGCCGATGGCGTCTTCACCGACGATGTTCATGGTGTATTCGATGGCTTCGGCGTAGTCGTCGATGGTCGAATCGATGCCCTTGGCCAGGAACGGTGCGAACATGGTCACGCCGACGAAACCGCCGTGGTCGGCGATGAACTTCAGCTCTTCGTCCGACTTGTTGCGCGGGTGTTCTTTCAGGCCCGACGGCAGGCAATGGGAATAGCAGACCGGCTTCTTCGATTCGAGGATGACCTCTTCGGAGGTCTTGGAGCCGACGTGGGACAGGTCGCACATGATGCCGACGCGGTTCATCTCGGCGACGATCTCGCGGCCGAAGCCCGACAGGCCACCGTCACGCTCGTAGCAGCCGGTACCCACCAGGTTCTGGGTGTTGTAGCACATCTGCACGATGCCCACGCCCAGCTGCTTGAACACGTCCACGTAGGCGATCTGGTCTTCGAACGCGTGGGCGTTCTGGAAGCCGAAGAGGATGCCGGTCTTGCCCAGCTCTTTAGCCTTGCGGATGTCGGCGGTGGTGCGCACCGGCATGACCAGGTCACCGTTGTCGCGGATCAGCTTCTGGCTGGCGGCGATCTGGTCGACAGTGGCCTTGAAGCCTTCCCAGACCGACACCGTGCAGTTGGCCGCAGTCAGCCCGCCTTTGCGCATGTCCTCGAACAGTTCGCGGTTCCATTTGGCAATGATCAGACCGTCGATGACGATGCTGTCGGCGTGAAGTTCTGCTGGGCTCATCAGGCTGTCCCCTTTTATTGACTGGGTTCTTGAGTGGTCCGCGCCTGAAGCATGTGCCGGCGCTTTGGGGCCAGCATATGCCTGCGGCCCGAGGCGCCCCGATGCAAAAACGACAGGGGGTTTGCCGAAAGCGTCAATGCGCAACAACAGGCGCTCTGCGGCGCTGTCTGGCGATGAGAGACAGTCTCGATAACGACATGTTCGAGGCTTTCATGAACATTTCGTCAGGGAGCTACCACGTCGCCTTCGGCTGAGCGAGAATCCCTGCGATTCGTCAGCCTGTTGAGGAGAAAAGGATGAAATCAATGGCATGGCTGGTACTGCTGGCCGTCGTTTCGGGCGCCCAGGCCGGTGAGGAAGAGAGCACCCCCTGCGACAACGTCGAGACCGACCAGCAGAGCTACGCGTGTGCGGCGTTCAACAAGCAGACCGCCGAGCGTGAGCTGAAGTCGGCTTACGATGACCTGACCCAGCGCATTCGCGACCAGTATGCCGACGAAGCCGACCAGGCCACCGCCTTGGTCGGGCGCATGGAGGCGGCAGAAAAGCTGTGGGCGCAGCTGCGCGATGCTGATTGCAAGGTCGAGACCTATGCCGAAAAGCCTGGCAGCAAAGCGTTCGAGGCAGCGTGGAATACCTGCGTGGCGCAGCGCAGTGATGACCGGTCGGAGTATTTGCAGTCCGTTGGCCAGCAGTAAACCTGCCCCGCGAAAAGGCCGGTATGACAACCCTCAAACCACCCGGGCCAACCGATCCTCCCGCGGGCAGCGCTGGTACCGCGCGCGGTAACAGCGGGTAAAGTACGACGCCGACTCGAACCCGCACGCCACCCCCACCTCCAGCACGCTCATGTCGGTCTGGCGCAACAGCTGCCGCGCCTTGTCCAGCCGCAAGCGCAGGTAAAAGCCACTGGGCGTGTCATCCAGGTGCAGGCGAAACAGCCGCTCCAACTGGCGCCGCGTCACCTGCACGGCATCGGCCAGCAGTTGGGTATTGAGCGGCTGCTCGGTGTTGCGCTCCATCTCGCCGATCACCTTCACCAGCTTCTTGTTGCTGATGCCATAACGGCTGGCGATCTGCATGCGCTGGTGGTCCTGTCGCGGGCGGATACGCCCGAGCACGAACTGCTCCGACACCTGCACCGCCAACTCACTGCCGTGTGCCTGCGCAATCAGGTCGAGCATCAGGTCGATCGAGGCAGTGCCGCCGGCACAGGTGATACGCCGCCGGTCGATCTCGAACAGCTCCTGGGTCGCCTGCAGGCTCGGGTAGCGCTCCTTGAAGGCTTCCAGCGCCTCCCAGTGCACCGTGGCCCGGTGGCCGTCGAGCAGGCCGGCCTCGGCCAGCACCACCGCACCGGTATCGATACCGCCAAGGATGACCCCTTCGTGATCCAGACGGCGTAGCGCCTGCTGCAGTGGCGGGCCGAAGCAGGCCAACGGCTCGAAACCGGCGACGATCAGCACAATGGCGCCCGCCTCACCAGCGCCCAGCGCCGCATCGGCGTTCACCGACATCCCATTGCTGGCCTGCACCGCCCCGCCGTCCAGGCTGAGCACGCACCAGCGATACAACGGGCCGCGAAAGCGGTTGGCCACGCGCAGCGGCTCCAGGGCACTGATGAAGCCCATCGCCGAGAACCCCGGCAGCAGCAGGAAGTGAATGGTATCCGCCATTGAATGCTCCACAAGAGAGGTGGTCGCCAGGGTGCAAGTGTTGGTCGCCAGGGTGCGATTTTCCACCCCGCCAGCGGCGTAGTTTAAGCAAACGGTCCGCAGAGGCCGCCCACCATAACAATATGCACTGCCGATGGAGAGCCACCATGCACAGCTTGATCCGCCGCAGCCTGTTGACCCTTGCCGTGAGCAGCATCGCCTCTACCCCGCTTTTTGCCGCCGAGCCCGCCGCCTGCCAGAACGTGCGCCTGGGCGTGGTCAACTGGACCGACGTCATCGCCACCAGCGCCATGGCCCAGGTGCTGCTCGACGGCCTGGGTTACCAGACCAAGCAGACCAGCGCTTCGCAGCAGATCATCTTTGCCGGTATCCGCGACAAACGCCTGGATATGTTCCTGGGTTACTGGAACCCGATCATGACCCAGACCATCACCCCGTTCATCGACGCCAAGCAGGTGAAGGTGCTCGACAAGCCGAGCCTGGAAGATGCCCGGGCAACCCTGGCAGTGCCCAAATACCTGGCCGACAAGGGTTTGAAGAACTTCGCCGACATCCACAAGTTCGAAAAGGAGCTGGGTGGAAAAATCTACGGCATCGAGCCGGGCTCGGGCGCCAATACCCAGATCAAGGCGATGATCGCCAAGAACCAGTTCGGCCTGGGCAAGTTCCAGCTGGTCGAGTCCAGCGAAGCCGGCATGCTCGCTGCGGTCGACCGCGCCGTGCGGCGCAAGGAGGCGGTGGTGTTTTTCGGCTGGGCGCCGCACCCGATGAACGTGAATATCGACATGGCCTACCTGGGTGAGAGCCAAGGCGCCCTCGGCCCTGACGAAGGCCGGGCCACGGTGTGGACGGTGACCGCGCCGGACTACGCCGAGCGCTGCCCCAACGCCCACCGCCTGCTGGCCAACCTGACGTTCAGCGCCGAGGACGAGAGCCGCATGATGCAACCGCTGCTCGACCACAAGGATGCACTGGCGTCGGCCCGCCAGTGGCTCAAGGACCACCCTGAAGACAAGGCCCGCTGGCTTGAGGGTGTGACCACCTTCGACGGCAAGCCGGCGGCGGACAACCTCAAGCTTACTGCCAACTGATGCGGCCCTTTCTCGCCGATAGCCCCCACTGACAGGTCAAACCGGTCGGTGTAGGAGCGGCCTTGTGTCGCGAAAGGGCCGCAAAGCGGCCCCAGGATTCTGCACGCCGCATAGACCCTGGGGCTGCTACGCAGCCCTTTCGCGACACAAGGCCGCTCCTACAGAGATCCTGTTACCCAGATATAACAAGGAACCGCCATGAACCACGACGTCATCATCACCTGCGCCCTCACCGGCGCCGGCGACACCGCCGCCAAAAGCCACCTGGTCCCGGTCACGCCCAAACAGATCGCCGAGTCCGCCGTAGAAGCCGCAAAAGCCGGCGCCACCGTGGTCCACTGCCACGTCCGCGACCCGCAAACCGGTCGCTTCAGCCGCGACGTGAACCTCTACCGCGAAGTCATGGAACGCATCCGCGAAGCCGACGTGGACATCATCGTCAACCTCACCGCCGGCATGGGCGGCGACCTGGAAATCGGCCCGGGCGAATCGCCCATGGAATTTGGCCCTGGCACCGATCTGATCGGCCCGCTGGAACGCCTGGCCCATGTCGAAGCCCTGCTACCGGAAATCTGCACGCTCGACTGCGGCACGCTCAACTTCGGCGATGGCAATTCCATTTATGTTTCCACCCCTGCGCAGCTGCGCGCTGGGGCCAAGCGCATTACCGAACTGGGGGTGAAGGCCGAACTGGAAATCTTCGACACCGGCCACCTGTGGTTCGCCAAGCAGATGATCAAGGAAGGCTTGCTCGAAGACCCGTTGTTCCAGCTGTGCCTGGGCATCCCGTGGGGCGCACCGGCAGACACCACGACCATGAAGGCCATGGTCGACAACCTGCCCGCCAACGTCACTTGGGCCGGCTTCGGCATCGGCCGCATGCAGATGCCGATGGCGGCCCAGGCCGTGCTGCTCGGCGGCAACGTGCGCGTTGGGCTGGAAGACAACCTGTACCTGGACCGCGGCGTACTGGCCAGCAACGGCCAACTGGTCGAACGCGCGGTGGAGATCATCTCCCGCCTCGGCGCCCGTGTCCTGACCCCGGCCGAGGGCCGGGCAAAAATGAACCTCGAACGCCGCTGATCCGCTCTGGAGACCGATATGCCATTCATCACCAAGATCAACACCTTCGCCGCCCTGGGCAGTGGCGTGATCGGCAGCGGCTGGGTTGCCCGCGCCCTCGCCCACGGGCTCGATGTGGTCGCCTGGGACCCGGCACCGGGCGCCGAACAGGCCCTGCGCCAACGCATCGCCAACGCCTGGCCGGCGCTGGAAAAACAAGGCCTGGCACCGGGTGCATCGCAAGATCGATTGAAGTTCGTCAGCACCATCGAGGCGTGCGTGCGCGATGCCGATTTCATCCAGGAAAGCGCCCCAGAACGCCTGGACCTCAAGCTCGACCTGCACGCCAAGATCAGCGCGGCGGCCAAGCCGAACGCGATCATCGGCTCCAGTACTTCGGGGCTGCTACCCAGCGAATTCTATGAGTCCTCGACCCACCCCGAACGTTGCGTGGTCGGCCACCCGTTCAACCCGGTGTACCTGCTGCCATTGGTAGAAATCGTCGGTGGCCGCGACACCGCGCCAGAGGCGATCGAGGCGGCGAAAACCATCTACACCGCCCTGGGCATGCGCCCGCTGCATGTGCGCAAGGAAGTGCCCGGTTTTATCGCCGACCGCCTGCTCGAAGCGCTGTGGCGCGAGGCGCTGCACCTGGTCAACGACGGCGTGGCGACCACCGGCGAGATCGACGATGCCATCCGCTTTGGCGCCGGCCTGCGCTGGTCGTTCATGGGCACCTTCCTGACCTACACCCTGGCCGGTGGCGACGCCGGCATGCGTCACTTCATGGCCCAGTTCGGCCCCGCCCTGCAACTGCCGTGGACCTACCTGCCGGCACCGGAGCTGACCGACAAACTGATCGACGATGTAGTGGACGGTACCTCGGAGCAGTTAGGCGAGCGCAGCATCGCCGCGCTGGAGCGCTATCGTGATGACACCCTGCTGGCAGTGCTGGAGGCAGTGAAGACCAGCAAGGCCGCACATGGCATGGCCTTTGGCGATTGAGGAGCAAGCAATGCCCGCACTGATCACCTACCGCACCCCAGTCCAGGAGGACTGGGTCGATTACAACGGGCACCTGCGCGATGCCTATTACCTGTTGATCTTCAGCTATGCCACCGATGCGCTGATGGAGCACATCGGCCTGGACGCCGATGCGCGAGGCCAAAGTGGGCATTCATTGTTCACACTCGAAGCGCACATCAATTACCTGCATGAGGTAAAGCTCGGTACCGACGTATGGGTGCAGACGCAGATCATCGGCTTCGATAAAAAGCGCCTGCACCTGTACCACAGCTTGCACAGGGCGGGGTTTGACGAGGCGTTGGCGGCCAGCGAGCAGATGCTGTTGCATGTGGACCTGGCGGGGCCGAAAGCGGCCCCTTTTGGCGATAACAGCATTGCTTCACTACATACCCTGGTAGGGCAACAACACGATGCCCCCCCTGCTGATTTTGTCGGTAGAGCCATACACTTGTAAGGGCGCTATTACCGCGAAGGTCGCGGCGTGATTGAAGTGTGGCCTGCCGGACACGGCGCGTGTGGACTCACTTGGAAGCCCTGCCTTCCAGGAGTTCAATCCGCGTCACTTTGCGCTGCAGGTCATTAGGGTAGGGCACGATGTCCATCCCCTCCGGGACCTCCTGGCCATCCCTGGAGAGTGAACGAATATCGAAGTCACCTATATAATAGTGACTCACATAGGTATGCCAGGCGAACGCGTTACCGACCCGCAGGGTCTTTCCCGGCGTGAAGTTGCGCACGCTGAGCGAACGAACCTTGTAATTCCAAGCCAAGCCACAGGCGTTCGCAATTAACGTGGTACGGACCCCTGCAGGTAACGCGAACGCGCAACTGTCACCTTGCATATTAAAGTTATCAAATACGGTTACCTGAACGTCAACGACCGGCATCGGCGGATAGGTATTCTCGACCGCTTCTCTGCGCTCGTTGAAAACCCGTGCGACATCATGATGTTCGAACGTCCCCATCCTCACGCCGTCGTAATAAAGCCTGGGGTTGGAAAAATAGGGAATTGCGCCCCAGGTCGTCACCATGATCGTATGAAATTTCGGATTGTCATGAGCATAACCATGATTGTAGCCAGCGCCTGGGTTGCCCCCCCAACCATGCCCAGCCCCCAAATGGTGACCGAATTCATGAGCCAGTACCTGCGGGTGACCTACGATAGAGTAACCGCCGCCGGCGACTTCGCCACCTGTCCCGGCGTAAGACGTATATAAACTTACCAAATCGGCACGGAGGCGTTCGCGTGCGGTCACAACCTGTCGGTTCAATTCACGACCGGCGATCCTGAAGTCTGCAAACTGCTCTCCCCCCGTTTTAGTGCCTTCGGCGTAATCGGGGTCAATAAAGCCTGCAATTTCAAAGGTAATCGGAACCCGAGAATTGATCATCGCCTGATTTGCGTTCTGCATGCCCTGCGCCAATTGCGCTCTGTAGGTGGGCGTTACCCTGCGGCGCTCATTGGTGGTGAAAAAAAGCACACGAATTACGCTGTGCGCTGATTGCGCCGGCTTGCCCACGGACTCACCCAGAACCCGATTATCCAAGTTTGCAGTAGCATCGGTTTCAGGCGGCAATTTGGCCTCATCTACCTTGACCAAAACATGATGCCCAGCCCCCACAGACTCCAAACGATACAGCTGCCCGTCCACACGCAAGGTGCCGACCAGTTGATCACCCTGACGGACCAGAGATATCCAGGTGAAAGGGTCAAAATCGACACCCGAGCTGGAAGTGGCAGCCTGACTGCGTTGCGTTGACACATCACCTACCCAACCCGACATACCTGGGGCTGGCGGATCAGCACGCCTCAACGTGAACTCTATCGTCTTGTCGTTGCCCACCGGAACGCGCAACGTCCTGGTGTGGGCGGATATCAAGGAAGCATTGACCTTGATGGCTTGGACTTGCTGAGTAGACGGGTCGTTCAGCAACATGGCCAGAGAGGGATAGATGCCAGGTGCCTTCTGGAGCGTTTGCAGATCGTCTGAGGCCACTTCGAACAACAGAGGGGACTGGGTTTCGGGCGTCGTGATCGGAGCGGAAGAAGAAACGCAGCCTGCCAATAACGAAGTACTCAGCACCATTAACAAAGCTGCACAAAACCCTGTGTTCATGACGCCACCTCGATGCGTGAGAGTTGGCAACATTTAGGGGGTATTCGGCGGGCCCGACAACTAGCAAATTTGTCAGGTCGCTGGAAAAAAATAACCCCGGAAAGCCGTGAGCATCCGGGGCCAAGAGCGAGCAACATCCACTGTGAACGAGCGAGGGTGACCAAACCCTCCGTTGCGGTAGATGGCTTGAGTGTGCGCACTTCATGGCGGGGAGATTTAGCCGTAAACGACCTGTTCTTAGCCAAAGCAGTCATGCCGACATTCTGTGGTTGCGGCCCTGTCGCAGGGGACACAGAATCGGTCGTAAATCACAGCAGCACTCTCTTAGCGATAAAAGGGACAACAGCCATGATGCATGCGGATTTGATTGATCAGGACGACCTCGCCGGCCACTTGCGCGCGCGCGGTTTCGAGATTCCCGCCGGGGCCAGTGCCGAGCAGGCTTGCGAGGCGGTGGTGCGCGGTTTGACCGAGCCTAATGCACGGGCGCTGAAGGGCATGGTCGAGCAGATGTATACCGGGAGCGCGACGATCCTGCCGGCGGTGCGCCAGGCGATCGATAAACAGCTATTGCCAGCCTTGGCGAGCTTCAACAACCGGGGCTGAAACCTCACTTTGCAGGGTCTCTACCGGCCCCTTCGCGGCGATTCGACGCGAAGGGGCCGGTGTCGTATCAGAGCCTTACACTGGCAAACGTCGACTCGTTGCGCGCCTGGCTCAAAGCCGCCAACGGGCCGCTATGCGGTGCCAAGGTCAAGGCCTGCGGGATCGGCATCATCGCTACCTGCTGGGCCGTGTTGGAGCCCACGCGCTCATCACGCGGCGGGATGCCAAAGTACTCGCGGTAGCACTTGGAGAAGTGCGGCGTGGAGACAAAGCCGCACACCGAAGCCACTTCGATGATCGACATCGGCGTCTGCTTGAGCAACTGCCGTGCGCGGATCAGGCGCAGCTTCAGGTAGTAGCGCGACGGCGAGCAGTGCAGGTACTTCTGGAACAACCGCTCGAGCTGGCGCCGCGACACCGCCACATACACTGCCAATTCGTCGAGGTCGATCGGCTCTTCGAGGTTGGCCTCCATCAGCGCGACGATTTCCTGCAGCTTCGGCTGGTTGGTGCCGAGCATGTGCTTGAGCGGCACACGCTGGTGATCCTGCTCATTGCGAATGCGCTCGTAGACGAACATCTCGGAAATCGCCGCCGACAGCTCACGGCCGTGATCGCGGCTGATCAGGTGCAGCATCATGTCCAGCGGCGCGGTGCCGCCAGAGCTGGTGAAGCGGTTACGGTCGAGGGTGAACAAACGGGTGCTCATGTTCACCCGCGGGTAGGCCTCCTGCATGGCCGCCAGGCATTCCCAGTGCACGCTGCAATCGAAACCGTCGAGCAGCCCGGCGCAGGCCAGTGCCCAACTGCCGGTGCACACGGCGCCCAGGCGACGCGACTGACGGGCCTGCGCCTGTAGCCAGGTGACGTGTTCACGGGTGACGGTGCGCTGAATGCCGACGCCACCGCAGACGATCACCGTGTCGATTGGCGGTGCGCTGTGCATGGCCGCATCGGGGGTGATCTGCAGGCCATCGCTGGCCCAGACCTGGCCGCCATCGACGGTCAGGGTGTGCCAGCGATAAAGCTCGCGGCCAGAAAGCTGGTTGGCCATGCGCAGCGGCTCGACGGCCGATGCCAGGGAAATGAGGGTGAAGTTGTCCAGTAGAAGAAACCCGATGGACTGGGGGGCTGTGCGGTTCTGGGTTGGGGTCCCGGAGGTGTACGACGTCATCGCGATTTCTCCTCACACAAATGCAGGGTGTGCCTCAGGCGGGCACTGATTTCTTGTTATGGCCCCTGTTTCGTGTTGCAGGGGCTTGTAACCAAACACAACGCAAACGCCGTGCCGGAACTTGAACGGCTATCCGAAAAAACCTGAAAACGACGCCTTCATCAGGCAAATCAGGCCCTTCGATCACGCCGGTCAAACTTCCAGAACCGGCGTGCTAGGCGTGCTACGTGTAACTGCTGAGCACTTTGGTGACAGATGCCCCGGGGGTTGCCCAGAAACGACACTCTTAAGTGTCACCGACAATGCCCACACTCATCGCGACATCTGACGGCCGGTCATACACAAACGCCCCATAACGGGGCGTCGTGCTGCCATCAGAGCGAGATTAGCGCATCAGCATTCGATCGCGCTGACGGCCAGGCCACCACGCGAAGTCTCTTTGTACTTGTCGTGCATGTCGGCGCCCGTATCGCGCATGGTGCGGATCACCTGGTCGAGCGAAATGAAGTGTTCGCCGTCGCCGCGCAGGGCCATCTGCACCGCGTTGATTGCCTTCACCGCAGCAATCGCGTTGCGCTCGATGCACGGCACCTGCACCAGGCCACCGACCGGGTCGCAGGTCAGCCCAAGGTTGTGTTCCAGGGCGATTTCGGCGGCGTTTTCCAGTTGTGCCGGCGTGGCCCCCAACACTTGGGCAAGGCCTGCAGCAGCCATGGCGCACGCTGAACCGACCTCGCCCTGGCAGCCGACTTCGGCACCGGAAATCGAAGCGTTCTTCTTGCACAGGATGCCCACGGCTGCGGCCCCGAGGAAGAAGTCGGTCACACTCGACTCATCCACCGCATCACTGAAGCGCATGTAGTAGTGCAACACTGCCGGGATGATGCCGGCCGCCCCGTTGGTGGGCGCGGTGACCATGCGCCCGCCGGCGGCGTTCTCTTCGTTGACCGCCAGGGCGAACAGGTTGACCCACTCCATGGCGCTCAGCGTCGAGCCGATCACATTAGGTTTGCCGACCTCCTGCAAACTGCGGTGCAGCTTGGCGGCGCGGCGGCGTACGTTGAGGCCGCCGGGCAGCGTGCCTTCGTACTTCAAGCCGTTGCTGACGCAGTCCTGCATGGCTTGCCAGAGCGTGCGCAGGCCGGCGTGGATCTCTGCCTCGGTGCGCCAGACCTTCTCGTTGGCCATCATCAATTGCGACACGCTGAGGTCGTTTTGCTTGCACAGCCGCAGCAGCTCGGCGGCGCTGTTGAAATCGTAAGGCAACACCGTCTGGTCGGCGTCCAGCACGCCACTGGCGGCCTGGGCGGCATCCACCACGAAACCGCCCCCTACCGAGTAGTAGGTGTCACGGTGCAGCTCGCCCTGCGCGCCCTCGGCGACCAGGGTCATGGCATTGGGGTGGTACGGCAGGTTCTCGTCCAGCAGCAGCATGTCGCGGGCCCAGACGAACTCGATGGGCAGCCGGCCGTCCAGCAGCAGGGTGTTGGTTTCGCGCAGGTCGGCAATGCGTGGGACGATCTGGGTCGGGTCGATAGCGTCAGGCCAGTCGCCCATCAGGCCCATGATGGTGGCGTTGTCGGTACCGTGGCCGATGCCGGTGGCCGAGAGTGAACCGTAGAGCCGCACCTCGATGCGCTTGACCTGTTCCAGTTCGCCGCGCTCACGCAGCCCCTGGACAAACAGAGCGCCTGCACGCATGGGGCCGACGGTGTGGGAGCTGGAAGGCCCGACACCGATCTTGAACAGGTCGAACACGCTGATGGCCATTGTCGAATCACCTCTTGCTGGGCTTGTCTCTGCGCGCCATGCGCAGGGCGGGGCAACTGCTAGGCTGAAGCTGCGAGCCGCCATGAATGCACGCATCATCGGGCTTTTGCCTACCCCCTCGCCGTCTGCAACCGACGTACTTTTGTCCAGCTGCGCCGCGCTGTTTTTACCTGAGGTGCTGCCACCATTACGCCGCTTTCCAGTGGCCGGGTGACGCAAAAACGCGGCCGAGGGGGTGGAAAAATCCATATGCGACATCGCCTGTACTGGATACGACCCGTTGCGTACTGGATACGACCCCACCAGTAGGCGATTGCCCGGCGCTGGAGGATTATCGAAAGCGACTCGTAAAGCACGGCCACGCAACCTGCCCTCTGCAGGCCTGGTCGACCGGACCTTCAGAAAGCCCGGCGACCCATGCGAACCCGAAGACAAAATCTCAGGAGTCCATCCATGAAAGGTTCACCCTCGCTGTTGCTGGTTGCGTTGTTGTCCGCACCGATACTGGCCCAGGCCGCCGAGCCTGAGCAGTGCCAGACGGTACGTTTTTCCGATGTCGGCTGGACCGACATCACCGTGACGACAGCCACCACAAGCGTTGTGCTCGAAGCCCTGGGTTACAAGACCCACACCACCATGATCTCGGTACCGGTGACCTACAAGTCGCTGGCCACCGGCAAGGACCTGGACGTGTTCCTCGGCAACTGGATGCCGACCATGGAGAACGACATCAAGCAGTACCGCGACGCCGGCACCGTCGAGACCGTGCGCGCCAACCTGGAAAACGCCAAGTACACCCTGGCCGTGCCCCAGGCGCTGTATGACAAGGGCCTGAAGGATTTTGCCGACATCCCCAAGTTCAAGCAGGAACTGGACGGCAAGATCTACGGCATCGAACCGGGCAACGACGGCAACCGCACCATCCAGAGCATGATCGACAAGAACGCCTTCGGCCTGAAGGACGCCGGTTTCAAGATCGTGCAATCCAGCGAAGCAGGCATGCTGTCGCAGGTTGACCGGGCGCAGAAACGTGGCGAGCCGTTGGTGTTCCTGGGCTGGGAACCGCACCCGATGAACACCCGCTTCAAGATGCAGTACCTGACCGGCGGGGACGACTACTTTGGCCCCGATTTCGGCAAGGCAACCGTATTGACCAACACCCGCAAGGGCTATGTGCAGGAATGCAGCAACGTTGGCCAACTGCTCAAGAACCTGTCGTTCGAGCTCAAGGATGAAAGCACCATGATGGGCTATGTCCTGGACGACAAGATGAAACCCGAAGCAGCCGCCAAGAAGTGGCTCAAAGACAACCCCGGCAAGCTGGATACCTGGCTGGCCGGCGTGACCACCGTTGATGGCAAACCCGGCCTTGAGGCGGCCAAGGCCAAGCTCGCGCAATAACGAACCACGCAATAGCGCTACCTCGGGGCGGGACCGTGCCCGCCCCGGACTGATTTCAATCTTTGCAGGTGGAAGCTCGCTATCATGCTTATCGATCAGAAAATACCCCTGGGCCAGTACATCGCGTCGTTCGTCGAATGGCTGACCCAGAATGGCGCCGATTACTTCGACGCCATCGCGCAAGGCCTGGAGTTCATGATTCATGGCGTCACCAGCGCCCTGACCTGGTTCAACCCATTCGTCCTCATCGCCCTATTCGCCGCCCTGGCGCACCTCATCCAGCGCAAGTGGGCGCTGACCGCATTCGTCGCCCTGTCGTTCCTGCTGATCCTCAACCTGGGCTACTGGCAGGAGACCATGGAAACCCTGGCGCAGGTGACATTTGCCACGGTGGTCTGCGTGGCCTTCGGTGTGCCGCTGGGCATCCTCGCCGCGCATAAACCGATGTTCTATACCGCCATGCGCCCGGTGCTCGACCTGATGCAGACGGTGCCCACCTTCGTTTACCTGATCCCGACCCTGACCCTGTTCGGCCTGGGCGTGGTCCCAGGGCTGATCTCGACGGTGGTGTTCGCCATTGCCGCGCCGATTCGCCTCACCTACCTGGGCATCTGCGATGTGCCACAAGAGCTGCTCGACGCCGGCAAGGCCTTTGGCTGCTCGCGTCGCCAGCTGCTGACCCGCATCGAACTGCCGCACGCGATGCCGAGCATCGCCGCCGGTGTGACCCAGTGCATCATGCTGTCGCTGTCGATGGTGGTGATCGCGGCCCTGGTGGGCGCCGATGGCCTGGGCAAACCTGTGGTCAACGCACTGAACACCGCCGATATCTCCCTGGGCTTCGAAGCGGGCCTGGCGATCGTGCTGCTGGCGATCATGCTCGACCGTATCTGCAAGCAACCGGAAGTCACGGTAAGGGGTGAAGCATGAGCATCATTCGTTTCGAAGACGTCGACGTCATCTTCTCCAACAAACCGCGCGAGGCGCTTTCGCTGCTCGACCAGGGCAAGACCCGTGAGCAGATCCTCAAGCAGACCGGCCTGGTGGTGGGTGTCGAAAAAGCCAACCTGGACATCGAGAAAGGCGAGATCTGCGTGCTCATGGGTTTGTCCGGTTCGGGCAAGTCGAGCCTGCTGCGCTGCATCAACGGCCTGAACACCGTCAGCCGCGGCAAGCTGTTCGTCGAGCATGAAGGCAAGCACATCGACATTGCCCACTGCACCCCGGCAGAGCTGAAGATGATGCGTACCAAGCGCATCGCCATGGTGTTCCAGAAGTTCGCCCTGATGCCCTGGCTGACCGTGCGCGAGAACATCAGCTTTGGCCTGGAGATGCAGGGCCGCCCAGAGAAGGAGCGGCGCAAGCTGGTTGACGAGAAGCTCGAACTGGTGGGCCTGACCCAGTGGCGCAACAAGAAGCCCGATGAGCTGTCGGGTGGCATGCAGCAGCGTGTGGGCCTGGCCCGGGCGCTGGCGATGGATGCCGACATCCTGCTGATGGACGAACCGTTCTCGGCGCTCGACCCGCTGATCCGCCAGGGCCTGCAGGACGAACTGCTGGAGCTGCAACGCAAGCTGAACAAGACCATCGTGTTCGTCAGCCACGACCTGGACGAAGCGCTGAAACTGGGCAGCCGTATCGCGATCATGAAGGACGGCCGGATCATCCAGTACAGCAAGCCCGAGGAGATCGTACTCAACCCCGCGGACGACTATGTGCGCACCTTCGTTGCCCACACCAACCCGCTCAACGTGCTGTGCGGGCGCAGCCTGATGCGCAGCCTGGACAACTGCAAACGGGTCAATGGGTCGGTGTGCCTGGACCCGGGTATCGACTCATGGCTGGACATTGGCGAAGGCGGCTTGCTCAAACGTGCACGCCAAGGCCAGAACGGCCTGGATATGCAGAATTGGGCGCCAGGGCAGAATGTAGAACTGCTGGAGCGCAGGCCTACGGTGGTGCACGCCGATATCGGCATGCGTGAGGCGCTGCAGATTCGTTATCAGACGGGCAACAAGCTGGTGCTGCAGGATAACGACAAGGTGGTGGGGATTCTTGGGGATACCGAGCTTTATCACGCGTTGTTGGGCAAGAACCACGGGTGATGCTGTTGGGGCCGCTGTGCGGCCCTTTCGCGACGCAAGGCCGCGCCTACAGACTGCGCTGCTCATGAACCTGTGGGAGCGGGCTTGCACAGCGAATGGGCTGCAAAGCAGCCCCAATCAATGGATCAGCGAACGACGATCCCGCGCGAAGCCATGTAGGCCTTGGCCTCCGGCACCGTGTACTCGCCAAAGTGGAAGATACTGGCCGCCAGCACCGCACTGGCATGCCCTTCCACAATCCCGTCAGCCAGGTGCTGCAGGTTACCCACCCCACCCGAAGCAATCACCGGAATCCCCAGCGCATCGCTGATGGCCCGGGTAACCCCCAGGTCAAAGCCGTTCTTCATGCCGTCCTGGTCCATGCTGGTCAGCAGGATCTCGCCGGCACCCAGGCCTTCCATCTTCTTCGCCCACGCCACGGCATCCAACCCGGTCGGCTTGCGCCCGCCGTGGGTGAAGATTTCCCAGCGCGGTGCTTCACCGGGTGCGGACACCTTCTTGGCATCGATGGCGACCACGATGCACTGCGAACCGAAACGGTCTGCCGCCTCGCCCACGAACTCCGGGTTGAACACTGCGGCGGTGTTGATCGAGACCTTGTCGGCACCGGCGTTGAGCAGGTTACGGATGTCCTGCACAGTGCGCACGCCACCGCCCACGGTCAGCGGGATGAACACCTGGCTGGCCATGCGCTCGACGGTATGCAGCGTGGTATCGCGGCCATCGACGCTGGCGGTGATGTCGAGGAAGGTGATTTCGTCGGCACCCTGCTCGTTGTAGCGACGGGCGATTTCCACCGGGTCGCCGGCATCACGGATGTTCTCGAACTTGACGCCCTTGACCACACGGCCGTTGTCCACGTCCAGGCAAGGGATGATGCGTTTAGCTAAAGCCATGACTTCTCCTGGAACGGCAGCTTCGAGCTTCGAGCTTCGAGCTGCAAGAGAACAGCCTATCGCGGTCTGGCCTTTCTCTTGCGGCTTAGAGCTTACAGCTTGCCGCTGCGCTTAATAGTTGTCGCAGAAGGCCTGGGCCTCGGCGACATCGAGGGTGCCTTCGTAGATGGCACGGCCGGTGATGGCGCCGATGATGCCTGGGGCCTTGGCGTCCAGCAGGGCCTTGATATCGCCCAAGTTGTGGATGCCGCCGGACGCGATCACCGGAATGCGCGTGGCTTCGGCCAGGGCTTTGGTGAAGGGCACGTTGCAGCCCTGCATCATGCCGTCCTTGGCGATGTCGGTATAGACGATCGCCGACACACCATCGGCCTCGAAGCGCTTGGCCAGGTCGATGACCTGAACAGTGCTGACTTCAGCCCAGCCGTCGGTGGCAACGAAGCCGTCCTTGGCGTCCAGGCCAACGATGACCTTGCCCGGGAACGCCTTGCAGGCCTCGGCAACGAACGCTGGCTGCTTGACCGCCTTGGTGCCGATGATGACGTAGCTGACACCCGCCTTGACGTAGTGCTCGATGGTTTCCAGCGAGCGGATGCCGCCGCCGATCTGGATCGGCAGGGTCGGGTAACGTTTGGCGATGGCGGTCACCACTTCGCCGTTGACCGGCTGGCCTTCGAAGGCGCCGTTGAGGTCGACCAGGTGCAGGCGGCGGCAGCCACCCTCGACCCACTTGGCGGCCATGCTCACCGGGTCGTCGGAAAATACCGTGGAGTCTTCCATGCGGCCCTGGCGCAGGCGCACGCAAGCACCGTCCTTCAGATCGATAGCGGGGATAATCAGCATCTTGGGAACCTGTCTATTTGTTGGGTTTCAGGGCTTCTCGAGTGCCCACAGGTCGCTCTCGATGCTCTCGAACCGCTCCTTGAGGTGCAGCTGAACATCGGCAATCGCCCTGTTGTAGTAATGGGGTGCAATCTCTTTGCTGAACAGGTCGAGGACCTCGGCCACTTCGAACGAGCCCAGCTGCAACTCGAAACGGTCTTCGAGAAAGCGCTTGAGGGTGTCGAGCGCCTCGCGCTCCTGCTCGGCGGCCAGGGTGATGACCGGGGCCTTGGTCTTCGCTCTGCTCATTTACCAGCGCCCGTCCCAGGCGACGAAGTTCTGCAGCAACTGCAGGCCATGGGTATGGCTCTTCTCCGGGTGGAACTGCACGGCAAAGCGCGAACCGTCGGCCAGCGCGGCGGCGAAGTCGACGCCATAGTGGCCGCGACCGACCACCTGGGCCGGCTTGCCAGCATCGATGTAGTAGCTGTGCACGAAGTAGAAGCGCGCGCGGTCAGGGATGTCGTGCCACAACGGGTGATGGATGGTCTGGCTGACTTCGTTCCAGCCCATGTGCGGCACCTTCAGGTGCTCGCCATCTTCTTGCAGGCCCTTGCCGAAGAAACGCACCTGGCCGGGGAACAGGCCGATGCAGTCGACGCCGTTGTTTTCTTCGCTGTGTTCGAGCAGCGCTTGCATGCCGACACAGATGCCCAGGAACGGGCGGTCCTGGCTGACCTCGCGCACCAGGCTGTCAAAGCCCAGGCGGCGGATTTCGGCCATGCAGTCGCGTATCGCACCCACGCCAGGGAACACCACACGGTCGGCCTCGCGGATCACCGCAGCGTCGCTGGTAACCAGGACTTTGCCAGCACCGACGTGCTCGAGTGCCTTGGCCACCGAGTGCAGGTTGCCCATGCCATAGTCGATTACGGCTACCGTCTGCATTTACAGGCATCCCTTGGTGGAAGGCATCTGCCCGGCCATGCGCTCGTCCAGCTCCACGGCCATGCGCAGGGCGCGACCGAAGGCCTTGAACACGGTCTCGATCTGGTGGTGGGTGTTGTGGCCACGCAGGTTGTCGATGTGCAGGCTCACCAAGGCGTGGTTGACGAAGCCCTGGAAGAACTCCTGGAACAGGTCGACATCGAAGCCGCCGACGCTGGCGCGGGTGAACGGCACATGCATCTGCAGGCCTGGGCGGCCGGAAAAATCGATGACCACGCGCGACAGCGCTTCATCCAGCGGGACATAGGCGTGGCCGTAGCGGCGGATGCCTTTCTTGTCACCGATGGCCTGGGCGAATGCCTGGCCCAGGGTGATACCGACGTCTTCGACGGTATGGTGATCGTCGATGTGCAGGTCACCCTTGCACTCGATGTCCAGATCGATCAGCCCATGCCGGGCGATCTGGTCGAGCATGTGTTCAAGGAAAGGCACACCGATATCAAATCGGGCCTTGCCGCTGCCATCTAGGTTGATCGAGGCCTTTACCTGGGTTTCCAGGGTATTGCGCTCGACGGAAGCCTTACGTTCGACCATCACCAGCTCCGCAAAATCATAGGGCGAAAAGGGGTCCATTATAGGCCCAGAACGCGCCAGCTTGAAACGCGGATGACATATGGCAGGGCAAGCAATTGCGGGGGCTGGATGCTGTTACAGGTCTATACAAGCAGGGATCCCGGGGCTGCTTTGCAGCCCCAGGCCCACCCTCAATGGAACAGCACAGCCGTCTTCTGCAGGGTAATCCACACGCCCCACGCCAACGGCACTAACACCGCCGCCCAAGCCAGCAGTACCCACGGCAAGCTCCCAGGCGCCGCATGCCACTCCAGCGACCGCGCACCATCAGCGCCCTTGTCATGGCTCAACGCACGTTCGGCAGCCAGTTGCGCGTCGCTCATGAAGTACTTGTCTGCCACCGGCCTAATCAGCATGTTGCAGATGAACCCCAGCACCAGCAGCCCAGAGAGGATGTAAAGGGTCATGTCGTAAGCCGCCGCCCGTTCCACGCCCGCCGCCAGCTGAGACTCACGCAGGTAGGTGATCAGCACCGGCCCAAGCACACCCGCCGCCGCCCAGGCGGTCAGCAGGCGCCCATGAATCGCACCGACCATCTGTGTGCCGAACAGGTCGGCCAGGTACGCCGGCACCGTGGCAAAGCCACCGCCGTACATCGACAGGATGATGCAGAACGCCGCCACGAACAGCGCCACGTTGCCCAGGTGGCCCATGTTCGGCACCAGGCTGTAGAGGCCAACGCCCAGGGCGAAGAAGGCGAAGTAGGTGTTTTTGCGCCCAATGTAGTCAGAGAACGACGCCCAGAAGAAGCGCCCGCCGATGTTGAACAGGCTCAGCAAGCCGGTGAAGCCCGCGGCGATCGCTGCAATCTGCGCCAGCTGCGCGGCATTCAACTCACTGAAACGCAGTTCGTTGCCCAACAACTTGCCGGCGAACACTTCCTGCAACAGCGGCGACGCCATGCCGAGAATACCGATGCCCGCCGAGACGTTCAGGCACAGCACCAACCACACCAGTGCGAACTGCGGGGTTTTCCAGGCAACGCTGACGTGCACATGGCGGTCGGTGACCATGCCATTGCCGGCCTTTTTCGCCGGCGCCGTCCAGCCCTCGGGCTTCCAGCCGGTCGGTGGCACGCGGTAACCCAGCGCGCCCGCCGACATGAACACGAAGTAGATCGCCGCCATGACCACGAAGCTCTGCCATACGCCAACATCCTGCGTGCTGCCGAAGTGGCCCATCAGCGCGGTCGCCAGCGGTGCACCTACCATCGCGCCGCCGCCGAAGCCCATGATCGCCATACCGGTGGCCATGCCGCGTTTGTCCGGGAACCACTTGATCAGGGTCGAGACCGGCGAGATGTAACCCAGGCCCAGGCCGATACCGCCAATCACGCCTGAGCCCAGCCACATCAGCCACAACTGATGGGTCTCCACGCCAATCGCCGAAATCAGCATGCCGCCGCACCAGCACACAGCCGATACCAGCCCGGCCTTGCGCGGCCCGGCGTGTTCCAGCCAGCCACCCAGCACCGCCGCCGAGCAACCGAGGAACACGAAGAACAGCGTGTAGATCCAGCTCAGCATCGAAATCGGCCAGTCACACTCGGCACTGAACAGGCGGGCGATGAAGCCCATGTCGGCCGAGCAGGCGACCGGGGCGGTGATGCCGATGGCTTGCGACAGCGGCAACCAGAACACCGAAAAGCCGTAGGCCATGCCGATACACAAGTGGATAGCCAGGGCCGCCGGTGGCACCAGCCAGCGGTTGAAGCCCGGGCGGGCGATGATGCGCTCCTTAGACAGGAAGCTCGGCGCGCCGGCCAAGGTGCCCGCCGTGACGGTACTGCTCATGGGTTTGATCCTTTGTTATTGGGCCTGGACTGGGCAAGCGAACCGCGACAATGGGTCGCGGGCACACAAAAAACGGCGCAAGGTTACCAGCATCAGGTGGCATGAAAGCAATCTGATATCGTGGATTTTTCAGCAGCTGAAACGGTACGAACGGGCTCGCCCAATCCTGTGGGAGCGGGCTGCCTCCGCGAAGAGGCCGGCTGACGAAAGCCGCACAATCTGAGCCATTCGTAGGTAAATGCCCTGTATCTCTTGTCGGATACGCAGATATAAGCACTGCGGCGCTATACTCTGCCGCTGAATTTCAAACTGGACTACAAGGACTCGCCCATGAAAGCGTTCGGCAAAATCCTGGGACTGGGGCTTCTCGGGTTGCTGCTGATCATCGTGGCGCTGGGCTTCGCCCTGACCCACCTCTTCGATCCCAACGACTATAAAGACGAGATTCGCCAGCTGGCGCGCGACAAAGCTCATGTCGAGCTGACCCTCAACGGTGATATCGGCTGGAGCCTGTTCCCGTGGCTGGGCCTGGAGCTGCACGAAGCAAGCATCGCTACCTTGAACAAGCCCAAGGAGCCGTTTGCCGACCTGCAGATGCTCGGTTTGTCGGTGCGTGTGCTGCCGCTGCTGCGCCGCGAGGTGCAGATGAGCGATGTGCGCGTCGAAGGCCTGAACCTGACCCTGGCCCGTGACGAACACGGCCACGGCAACTGGGAAGACATCGGCAAGCCATTGCCGGCTCAGCACGACGCGCCGGCCACCACACCGGCCCAGCCGTCGACCGAGCAGGCACCGGCACAAGCCGAAAGCGGCAGCGAGCGTGCGGTCAAACTCGACATCGACAGCCTGACCGTGAACAACGCCCGCGTGCAGTACACCGATGCCAAGAGTGGGCAAAGCTACAGCGCCGAAAGCATCCAGCTGAGCACCGGCCCGGTCCACGAAGGGGCGAACATTGCGCTCAAGGCCAGTGCATTCCTGAGTGCCAGCCAGCCGAACATCAAGGCACGCACCGAGCTTGCCGGCGAGCTGCGTTTCGATCGCAAGCTCAAGCGCTACAACTTCGAAGACATGCGCTTGTCGGGCGAAACCTCGGGCGAACCGCTGGCCGGCAAGACCATGACCTTCGCCGCCCAGGGCCAGTTGCTGGTCGACCTGGCGGCCAATGTGGCCTCGTGGAACGGTCTGAAAATTTCGGCCAACCAGCTGCGTGCGCTGGGCGAGCTGAACCTGCGCGAGCTGGACAAGGCACCGCAACTGAGCGGCGGCCTGTCCATCGCCCAGTTCGACCTGCGCAGCTTCCTCGACGGCGTCGGCCACCCGCTGCCCGCCACCAACGACCCGGCTGCCTTCACCAAGCTGGAACTGGTCACCCGCCTGCAGGGCACACCAAACAGCCTGGCCCTGGCCGACCTGGCGGTGAAGCTGGACGACAGCACCTTCACCGGCCGCGTAGCCGTCGAAGACTTCGCCAAGCAAGCCCTGCGCCTGCAACTCAAGGCCGATACCTTCGACGCCGACCGCTACCTGCCGGCCAAGAGCGAAGAAGCCAAGGGCGCTACCGCCGCCCGCCAGGCCGAGGTCAAGCAACAGGAAGCGAGCGCCGTGGCCGGTGCCGGCAGCTCACCGCTGCCCAACGCCCCGACCCAGGTCGCCTGGAGTGACGACAAGCTGCTGCCGGTAGACCGCCTGCGCGCCCTCGACCTGCAGGCCGACCTGGCATTCGGCGCGCTGACCCTGGACAAACTGCCCATTCAGGACGCCCAGCTCAAGGCCACCGGCCAAGGCGGCCTGGTGACCCTGCAGACCCTGCGCGGCGAGCTGTACAACGGCACCTTCGAGGCCAAGGGCACTGTCGATGTACGCCCCGCCGTGCCGCAACTTGGCGTCAGTACCAAGATCGACCGGGTACCGGTGGAGCACTTCATCAAGACCGAGGGCAAGGAGCAGACGCCACCGGTCAAGGGCCTGCTGACCCTGACCAGCGACCTGACCGCCACCGGCAACAGCCAGAAGGCACTGGTCGATACCCTCAATGGCAACGCCAACTTCACCATCAACGACGGCGTGCTGGTCAATGCCAACCTGGAACAGCAACTGTGCCAGGCCATCGCCACGCTCAACCGCAAAGCGCTCAGCGGCGAGCCGCGCGGCAAGGACACGCCCTTCCAGGAACTGCGCGGCAGCCTGGTGGTGCGCAATGGCGTAGCCAGCAACCCAGACCTCAAGGCACGCATCCCGGGCCTGACCGTCAACGGCCACGGCGACGTCGACCTGCGCGTACTGGGCATGGACTACAACGTTGGCGTGATCGTCGAGGGCGACCAGCGTGCCATGCCGGACCCGGCCTGCCAGGTCAACCAGCGCTATGTCGGTGTTGAAGTGCCGCTGCGCTGCCGCGGCCCACTGGAGCTTGGCGCCAAGGCCTGCCGCCTGGACCAGGACGGCCTGGGCAAGGTCGCCGCGAAACTGGCCGGCAACCGCCTGAAAGACAAGATCGATGAAAAACTCGAAGAGAAACTCGGAGACAAAGTGAGCCCGGAAGTAAAAGACGCGCTCAAGGGGCTGTTCAAGCGATGAGCCCCGAGCAGTTCTCCAGCGCCGTGCTGGACTGGTATGACGAGCACGGCCGACACGACCTGCCCTGGCAACAGGGCATCACCCCATACCGGGTGTGGGTGTCGGAAATCATGCTGCAGCAGACCCAGGTCAGCACCGTGCTCAACTACTTCGACCGCTTCATGCAGGCCCTGCCCACTGTGCAGGCGCTGGCCGAGGCGCCGGAGGACGAGGTGCTGCACCTATGGACGGGCCTGGGCTATTACACCCGCGCCCGCAACCTGCAAAAGGCCGCGAAGATCGTCGTCGAGCAGCATGGCGGCGAGTTTCCGCGCAGCGTCGAGCAACTGACCGAACTGCCGGGCATCGGCCGCTCCACCGCCGGTGCCATCGCCAGCATCAGCATGGGCATCCGCGCGCCGATCCTGGACGGCAACGTCAAGCGCGTGTTGGCCCGCTACACCGCCCAGGCCGGCTACCCTGGCGAGCCCAAGGTGGCCAACCAGCTGTGGGCCAGCGCCGAACGCTTCACCCCGCTGACACGCGCCAACCACTACACCCAGGCGATGATGGACATGGGCGCCACGCTGTGTACCCGCAGCAAGCCCAGTTGCCTGATCTGCCCGCTGCAGCGTGGCTGCGAAGCGCACCTGCACGGCGAAGAAACCCGCTACCCAGAGCCCAAGCCACGCAAGGCGCTGCCGCAACGCCGGACGCTGATGCCACTGCTGGCCAACCACGAAGGCGCGATCCTGCTTTACCGTCGCCCTTCCAGCGGCCTGTGGGGCGGTTTGTGGAGCCTGCCGGAGCTTGAGAACATCGAGCAGCTCGACGACCTCGCCTACCAGCACGGCCTGCGCCTGGCTGGCAGCCAAGCCCTGGATGGCCTGACCCACACCTTCAGCCATTTCCAGCTGGCGATCGAACCTTGGCTGGTACGGGTCGACCCGGTCGGCCAGCACGTGGCCGAGCCCGACTGGCTCTGGTATAACCTCGCCACCCCGCCGCGCCTGGGCCTCGCCGCCCCGGTCAAGAAATTGCTCAAACGCGCGGCCGACGAACTGATTGCAGGAGACGCCCGATGACCCGCACCGTGATGTGCCGCAAGTACAAAGAAGAACTCCCAGGCCTGGAGCGCCCGCCCTACCCCGGCGCCAAGGGCCAGGACATCTTCGATCACATCTCGCAGAAGGCCTGGGCCGACTGGCAGAAGCACCAGACCATGCTGATCAACGAAAAGCGTCTGAACATGATGAATGGCGAGGACCGCAAGTTCCTCCAGGCCGAAATGGACAAGTTTTTCGCCGGCGAAGATTATGCCCAGGCGGAAGGCTACGTTCCGCCGGCCGAATGACCCCAGAAAACGTAAGCGACGGAATTAATTTAAAATTTTTTCAAAAAGTCGTTGACGGACGGTCTGGAAATCTATTTAATTCACCTCGTCGCCCAGATAGCTCAGTCGGTAGAGCAGAGGATTGAAAATCCTCGTGTCGGCGGTTCGACTCCGTCTCTGGGCACCACCTTAAGCTTCTGGTGGTTGCAAAGTTACCCGAAGCGACAACAAGAAACCCGCCAAGTGCGGGTTTTTTGTTGTCTGCGATTTTTGTGTCAGGATCGGCTCGCGAGCCTCGAAAGTTTGGGATGCCGGGTTTGTCATGGCATCTGTAGCGCTCGATCTCACAGGCGCAGAAAATTCTAGGGGAACGTGCATATCACAACCCGCCACCACCGCCACGTTGACCAACATCAAAAAGCCACCCATCGCTCACCCTTAAAATGCCAGGTGGACATTCGACTACCCGCAAGGACTTCCATGAGCGAAGAATCCACCCTCCTGCTCCCCGCCCCCCGCGAACCCACCCCC